>JAYVMH010000244.1:0-2971 GCA_043759015.1 Actinomycetota bacterium | reverse complement strand
GACACCATCGACACGCTCGCCGAGGCCTACAAATCGGCGTGGGCGGCAGCGCAGACCTGAGAGGATGACGCGATGTCGTTGGCTGACGAGCTCGACTTCTCGATCTTCTACTGCGACGGTTACCCGCGCCTCGTCGGAGCAGCGAGCCCGTGCTCACCCTCGATACCGTGGCACTGCTGCGTGGTCTGCCCGACCGTCAAGGGTCGCCACCCGCGCGCCCACAGGGGCTGACGTCACCTTGTCGGTGCGTCGCGCAGGCGCACCGACAGGCACGTGACGCAACCTTCGAGCTTGATGAACTCGCCGATGTCCACCTGTACGAGGTCGTAGCCGCGGGCACGCAGCACGGCCGCGGACTGCGGGCAGTCGTCGCTGAGCAGCAACGTGCGGTCGTCGAGGATGACGACATGGGCGCCGGACTCTTCGGGCATGGAGAGGAACATGGGGAACACGGTTGGGTCGTCGACCACCGGCTCCCATCCGATGATGGTGCCGTCGGGGAGCGCGGTGACCGCCGACTTGAGGTGCAGCACCTTCGTGATCGGCACCACGACCACCGTCACGCCGAGTGGCGCGAGCGCGGCGGTGAGCTGGGCGACGCCTCCGGGGTTGGTGCGTCCACCGCGTCCGACGTAGACCATCGAGCCCACCTTCAGCACATCGCCGCCGTCCAACGTGCCGGGCGCTTCGATCCTCGCGACGCGATAGCCGAGCGACACCACTGCCTGGGCTGTCGCCGCGACCTCCGGCTTGCGCTCGTCGGCACCGGGACGGGCGAGCACCGCCAGGTCGCGATGGACGACGACGGTGTCCTCCACGAATGCTGCGTCGGGACACTGCGGCTCGGGCGCGACGTGGGTCGTGGTCCAACCGTTGGCCTCGAGCGCAGCGACGTAGGCGTGCCACTGCCGAACGGCCAGATCGACGTCGACCCGCTGTCGGACGAGATGGGTCAGCAGCCCCTCGGCCAGTCGCGGGCTCGGCGGGCGAACGAGCGCGTGCCGGCTCAGTGGTCCATGCCCTTGCGTGCTCGTCCCATCGCCTTGGCGATCTCCAGCTTGGAGTCGCGCTCGGCCATCGCCTGGCGCTTGTCGGCCTTCTTGCGCCCGCGGGCGACAGCGATCTCGACCTTGACCCGGCCCTCCTTGAAGTACAGCGCGAGCGGGACGAGGGCCAGGTGCTCGGTGGCGATCTCGTGGTCGAGCTTGTGGATCTCGCGGCCGTGGAGCAGCAGCTTGCGGGCGCGATTGGGATCGTGGGCACCCACGCCGTGACCGTGCTGGTACGGCGGGATGTGCATCCCGTCCAGCCACACCTGGCCGCGGACGATCCGGGCAAACGCGTCGGCGATCTGGGCATGCCCTTCGCGCAGTGACTTGACCTCGCTCCCCGACAGCACGATGCCGGCCTCCAACGTGTCGAGGATGCTGTACTCGTGGCGCGCGCGACGGTTGCTGGCGATGAGCTTCCTGCCGTCGCTCGAACCTTTGTCGCGAATGGGGGCCATGGGAACGAACAGGGTACCGGTACCCTGGCGGCCCATGGAGCTGGTATTCCCCGCCCAGGCCTACGCGGAGATGATCGCCCACGCCTACGCGGGCTACCCGCTGGAGGCCTGCGGGCTCCTCGTCGGTCACGGGAATCGTGTCGTTCGCTTCGTGCCATGCACCAACGCCGCAGCGTCCGCCCGGGTGTACACCATCCCGCCAAAGGAGCTGTTGCGGGCCGAGCGCGCGGCGGAGGACAACGGGCTCGCGATCATCGGGGTGTTCCACAGCCACACGCACAGCGAGCCCTATCCGAGCCCTACCGACGTGCAGCAGGCTCCCGACCCGGATTGGCACTACGTGATCGTCAGCCTGAAGCGGGACGCGCCCGAGTCGCGGTCGTACCGCATCGTCGACGGCGGCATCGCGTCGGTCCCCCTCGCTGTTCTGTAACCGGCGACATAGAATCACGACCAGTTCAGTCGGAATAACAGGGGTACCCCGGGAGGTTGCCGACGTGGTGATCAACGAGAACGTGCTCGACCTCATCGGCAACACGCCGATGGTGGACGTGAGCCGGCTGTCGCCGAACCCGAACGTGCGGATCGTCGCCAAGCTGGAGAGCCAGAACCCGTTCGGTTCCGTGAAGGACCGCATCGCGAAGTACATGATCGAGTCGGCGGAGAAGGACGGCCGCCTGAAGCCCGGTCAGACGCTGATGGAACCGTCGTCGGGCAACACGGGCATCGCCCTCGCCGCGATCGCGATGATGAAGGGTCACCCGATCAAGATCCTGATGCCCACGAGCGTGTCGATCGAGCGGCGCCAGATGCTCGAGGTGTTCGGCGCCGAAGTGATCCTCACGCCGGGTGAGGAAGGCAGCAACGGTGCCGTGCGCCGCGCGCAGGCACTTGCCGCCGAGCATCCGGAGTGGTGCTTCCTCTACCAGTACGGCAACGACGGCAACCCGATGGCGCACTACGAGGGCACGGGCCCGGAGATCTGGCGCGACTGCCCGGAGATCACCCACTTCGTTGCCGGACTCGGCACCAGCGGCACACTGATGGGCACGGGCCGCTACCTGAAGGAGCAGAACCCCGAGATCAAGATCATCGCCATCGAGCCACCGTTGGGCGAGCGAGTGGAGGGTCTGCGCAACCTCGACGAGGGGTACATCCCGCCGTTGTTCGATTCGTGGTACGGGTTCGACCTCCTCGATCGCAAACGAGTGGTGCGCCCACGCGAGAGCTTGGAGTGGACGCGTGCGCTCGTTCGCGAGGGCGTGTTCGCCGGCATCTCCTCGGGCGCCGCGCTGGCCGGCGCGGTGAAGGTCGCGAGCGAGATCGACGCCGGCACCATCGTGTTCATCGTCTGCGACGGCGGGTGGAAGTACCTCAGCACCGGTGCGTACACCGACGACCTCGACGCCGCCGAAGCCAAGGCCGAGTCGATCATCTACTTCTGATCACGTCGTCGCGGCGGCC
>JAYVMH010000243.1:0-6437 GCA_043759015.1 Actinomycetota bacterium | reverse complement strand
CGCCGATCGTCACCGTGTACGAGACGGTCGACCGACGATCGCTGGTCGGCGAGATCGCCAAGCGCGCGCCGGGTGCCCGGGTGCTGCTGCAGGTCGCGACGACGGGGGAGGAAGGCAAGGGCGGGTGCCCGCTCGCCGATGTTCCCGCGCTGCTCGAAGGCGCGCGCGACGCCGGTCTCTCCGTCGAAGGGCTGATGACCGTGGGTCCCACGCAGGGCGGCGCGGAAGCGGCACGGTCGGGCTTTCGGGCTGTGCGAATGATGCTCGATCAGCTCGCGCTGGCCGTGCTCTCGATGGGGATGACCGCCGACCTCGAAGTCGCGGTGCAGGAGGGCAGCACACAGGTGCGCGTCGGGAGCGCCCTGTTCGGCGAGCGTCCCCATCTGAGCATGTCCGTGCGATAACCTGCGGTGTTGCAGGAGGACCGCACATGTCGATGTGGAAGAAGGCGATGGATTATCTGGGCCTCGGGCCCGATGATGCCTACGACGACTACGAGCTCCCGCAGGAGCCAGAGCGTCCGATGCGCACCGCTCGTCCTGCACGCGACGAAGGTCCCCGCGGAGGTCGCGGCTATGCGAACGAGTACGACCCCGAGCCTCCGGTACGCACGGTCGCGACGCGGCCCAGCTTTCCGACCAACGGCAACCCCGACGTCACGCTGCGCCGCCCGACACCCCCCACCGACGTCAGCAACGTGCACCCGCGCCCGATCAACCCTCGCCCGCAGGCTCCGGTGCGTCCGGCCGTCAGCGCCTCGGGCGCCGATCCCTACACGGTGCGGGCGCGTCGGTTCGACTCTGCGCAGGAGCTCGCCGACAAGTTCAAGGAGGGCCTCCCGGTGATCATGAACCTCGAGGCTGCGGACCGCGAGGTCTCCCGCCGGCTCATCGATTTCGCGAGCGGTCTCTGCTACGGGCTGAACGGCAGCATGGAGAAGGTCGCGTCGGGTGTGTATCTGCTGAAGCCGCTGCCGCGGCAGTCTGGATACGACACCACCGGCTACGGCGCGTGACGAACTCCACCAATCGTGGCCACATGCGGGCCACTGCGCGTAACATCATCACATGGACATGAGCCCGCAGACCGTCCGCAGCACCGGCTTCAAGCTGGTCAAGAAGGGCTACGACCCCGAAGAGGTCGATGCATTCAAGGAACAGGTCGCCGCCGCGGTCGAGCACGCGCAGAACCAGGCCACCGCGATGGAGGCCCGCGCCAGGGCCGCGGTTGCCAAGCTGCAGGAGGTGTCGCAGCAGGTCGGCTCCACCGTCGCCACAGCGGCAGCCAGCCATTCGGGCGACACCGAGGTCATCAGCCGCACGTTGCTGCTCGCCCAGCGCACCGCTGACCAGGCCGTCGCCGATGCCCGAATGGAAGCCGATCAGGTCGTCAACAAGGCTCGCGAAGAGGCCGGCCGGGTGCTCGACACGGCGAGGAACATGGCCTCCAAGACCGTCGACGACGCACGGTTCGACGCCCGCCGGTCGGCCGAGGATGAAAAGGTCAAGGCGGAGAACGAGGTGCAGTCGCTCCTCGCCCGTCGCGACTTCTTGCTGGCCGACGTCGATCACCTCGAGCAGTACCTGCAGGCGCAGCGCGAGCGACTCCGCGACGCGGCCGTGCAACTGCACGAACTGATCGAGCGGGTGCCCGGTGGCCTCGGCGACATGCGTCGTCCGCTGCTGTCGGCCTCCGCCGAGGCGCTCCCCGCCGATCTCGAACCTGCCCCGTCATCGTCCACGTCGTCGGGTGTCATGTCGTCGGGTGTCATGTCGTCGGGTGTCACGTCGTCGGGTGTCACGTCGTCGGGTGATCCGATGTCGGGTGCGCCATCGCCGAAGTTGAACCTCGAGCCGCTGCCCGCGCCCCGGTTCGCGGACGATCACCAGTCGCCGCCGCCGCCGCAGGAAGACCCCAGCGATCGGGTGTGGCGAATGCTCGACGAGGAGGTCGCCAACAGTCGCGGCTCGTTCTCGGAGAGCTCTCTCGACGTCACCGGCGAGCTGCCCCTCCGGCCGCCGCCACCGCGGCGCGACCCGTTCCAGTTCGAGGACGAAGAACTCCAGTGATGCCGGCGGGGCGATCCCGCTAGGCTTCATGGTCACGGCGACGACGAGGCCATCACCTCCGAGCCTTCGGAAGAACGGTCGGCGTCACCCCTCGGCACACGCGGAGTACGGCGGCCCAGTAGAACCGGACGGGTCCAGCCCGACATCGCTGGCGCAGTCGAGTGGTGGCGATCCGAGGGTCGTCGCAAGCAGGGTGGTACCGCGGGCCGCCGGCTCGTCCCTGGGAACGTTCTTCCAGGAGCAGCCGTGACCTACCCCACTGTCCAACCCCAGCCTTCGTTCCCTGCAATCGAGCGCGATGTCCTCGCCCGGTGGGACACCGACGCGACGTTCCAGGCATCGATCGATCGCCGCGACGGCGCCGACGAGTACGTCTTCTACGACGGGCCACCCTTCGCCAACGGCCTGCCGCACTACGGGCACCTCCTCACCGGATTCGTCAAGGACGCCGTACCGCGGTACCGGACGATGCGCGGCCAACAGGTCCACCGGAGGTTCGGTTGGGACTGTCACGGACTTCCTGCCGAGGTGATCGCCGAGAAGGAGCTCGGCATCAGTGGGCACCCGGAGATCACCCGCTTCGGCATCGACAAGTTCAACGACGCCTGCCGCACCAGCGTGCTCCGGTTCACCGACGACTGGCATCGCTACGTCACCCGCCAGGCGCGCTGGGTCGACTTCGCGAACGACTACAAGACGCTCGACGTGCCGTACATGGAGAGCGTCATGTGGGCGTTCAAGACGTTGTGGGACAAGGGCCTGATCTACGAAGGTTTCAAGGTGCTGGCGTACTGCTGGCGCTGCGAGACGCCGCTCAGCAACACCGAGACCCGCATGGACGACGTGTACCGCGACCGGCAGGACCCCGCGGTCACGGTCGCGTTCGAACTGGAGACCGGCGAGCGGATCCTCGCCTGGACCACCACGCCATGGACGCTGCCCGCCAACCTCGCCCTGGCCGTCGGCGCGGAGATCGAGTACGCGGTGATGGAGGAGAACGGCGTCCGCTACCTCCTCGCCGAGGCGCGGCTCGGCTCGTACGAAAAGGAGCTCGCCGGGGCAGAGCGCGTCGGGACCCTCAGCGGTGCCGACCTCGTCGGTCGCAAGTACAAGCCGCTGTTCCCGTTCCTCGCCGACACGCCCAACGCGTTCCACGTGCTCGCCGCGGACTTCGTGAGCACCGAGGATGGCACCGGCGTGGTCCACATGGCGCCCGGCTTCGGTGAGGACGACCAGAACGCGTGCAACGCGGTCGGCATCCCCACCGTCTGCCCGATGGACGAGCACGGTCGCTACACGGCGGAGATCGCTCCGTGGAATGGGGTGCACGTCTTCGACGCCAACCCGGAGGTGATCAAGGAGCTCAAGTCGCGTGGGGTCGTCGTGCGCCACGACTCCTACCAGCACTCCTATCCGCACTGCTGGCGGTGCAACGAACCCTTGGTGTACCGCGCGATCAGCTCGTGGTTCGTCGAGGTGACGCGGTTCAAGGACCGCATGGTCGAGCTCAACCAGCAGATCCGGTGGGTGCCCGAGCACATCAAGGACGGCAGCTTCGGCAAGTGGCTCGCCAACGCCCGCGACTGGAGCATCAGCCGGAACCGCTTCTGGGGTTCACCGATCCCGGTGTGGAGGAGCGACGATCCCGATCATCCGCGCATCGACGTGTACGGCTCGATCGAGGAGCTCGAACGCGACTTCGGGGTCGCCGTGACCGACCTCCATCGCCCGATGGTGGACGATCTCGTGCGGCCGAACCCTGACGACCCGTCGGGGCGTTCGATGATGCGACGCGTCCCCGAGGTGCTCGACTGCTGGTTCGAGAGCGGCTCGATGCCGTTCGCCCAGGTGCACTATCCGTTCGAGAACAGGGAGTGGTTCGAAGGGCACTATCCGGGCGACTTCATCGTCGAGTACATCGGGCAGACGCGCGGTTGGTTCTACACGCTGCACGTCCTCGCCACCGCGTTGTTCGACCGACCGAGCTTTCGTACGTGCGTCAGCCACGGCATCGTGCTCGGCAACGACGGGCAGAAGATGTCCAAGAGCTTGCAGAACTACCCGGATCCGATGATGGTGTTCGACACCTATGGCAGCGACGCCATGCGGTGGTACCTGCTCAGCTCGCCGATCCTTCGCGGGACCGACCTGATGGTCACCGAGGACGGCATCCGCGACACGGTGCGGCAGGTGATCCTGCCGATCTGGAACACGTGGTACTTCCTGTCGTTGTATGCGAACGCAGCCAACACGACGGGAACCTTCCGCACCGACAGCACCGACGTGCTCGATCGGTACATCCTCGCCAAGGCGCACGATCTGGTCAGCGAGCTGACCAGATCGATGGACGAGTACGACCTGTTCGGCGCGTGCTCGACAGTGCGTGCGTTCCTCGACGCGATGACGAACTGGTACGTGCGCCGCAGCCGCGATCGCTTCTGGGCAGGTGATCAGGCGGCCATCGACACGTTGCACACGGTGCTCGTACTGCTCTGCCGGTCGTTGGCGCCGTTGCTGCCGCTCGTGACCGAACAGGTCTACACCGGGCTGACCGGCGAGCGCAGCGTGCACCTCACGGATTGGCCGTCGGCGGCCGACATCCCGGCCGACCGCGTGCTGGTGGAGAGCATGGACCTCGCCCGCGACGTCTGCAACGCCACGTTGCGCCTGCGCAAGGCGCACCAGCTCCGCGTGCGCCAACCGCTCGCGTCGTTGCTCGTCGCGGTTGACGGAGCGGAACGCCTGTCGCCGTTCACCGACCTCATCGCTGACGAGGTGAACGTGAAGGCTGTCGCATTGACCGACGATGTCGCATCCGTTGCAACGCTCGACCTCCAAGTCGTGCCCGCCGCCCTCGGTCCACGCCTCGGGGGTCGGACCCAGCAGGTCATCAAAGCCGTCAAGGCCGGCGACTGGCAGCGCACCGACGGCGGTGTCGTTGCCGGCGGCGTCGCGCTGATCGACGGCGAGTACACGTTGAAGCTCGTGGTGCGGGGAGATGCGGCGAGCGCGCCGCTCTCCAACGAGAACGGTGTCGTCGTCTTGGACACCATGATCACCCCCGCCCTCGAGGCCGAAGGGGTCACCCGCGACCTTGTTCGCCTCGTGCAACAGGCGCGGCGCGATGCGGGGTTGCGGGTGAGCGACCGGATCTCGCTCACCCTCGGTGTGCCCGAGTCGGTGCGCCGCCAGGTGATGGCGTTCCAACATCTCCTCACCGACGCCACCCTCGCCACGTCGTTGCACTGGGGCGGCGGGCAGCCGAACGCCGAGCTCGATGGCGAGCCCGTGCACATCTCGGTGGTGGTCGTCGGCTGATGCCCGCACCCGTCCGTGCCCACCCCGACGGCGCCGTCGTGGCGGTCCGCGCCGTGCCCGGCTCGAGCACAGCGGCGATCGTCGGGCTGCACGGCGAGGGGCTTCGGATCAGGGTCTGCAGCCCACCCGTCGATGGCCGCGCGAACGACGAGCTCTGCGCCGTGCTCGCCGGTGCGCTCGGGCTGCGGCTTCGGGAAGTGACAGTCCTGAGCGGCCATTCGGCCCGTTCCAAGCAGTTGTTGGTGGCGTTGGACGCTGCTGAGACAACCCGCCGCCTCGGGCCGTGGATCGGCCATTCGGGCGAGTTCCAGCGATAGCATCCCGCCGACACATCGCACCTCGGAGGACGAGCTGTATGGCCACGGCCAAGAAGGCACCATCGAAGAAGGCCGTCCCGGTCAAGAAGGCGGCTCCCCCGAAGAAGGCCGTCCCGGTCAAGAAGGCCGTCCCGGTCAAGAAGGCCGTCCCGGTGAAGAAGGCGGCTCCCCCGAAGAAGGCCGTCCCGGTGAAGAAGGCGGCTCCCCCGAGGAAGGCCGTGCCGGTGAAGAAGGCCGTGCCGGTCAAGAAGGCCGTCCCGGTCAAGAAGGCGCCCCCTGTGATCCAGGCTGCCGCCAAGCACGCCGCGCCGAGCAAGGCCGTCGCGCCGCCGATCGAGGTGCCGGTCAAGAAGGCAGCGGCGAGGAAGGCGGCGCCGGTGAAGGTCGGACCGCAGAAGCCGGTGATCAAGGGCATCACCAAGGACGGGATCGCGTACACCAAGGAGTTCGACGTCAAGTTCCTCACCGTGCAGAAGGCGCTGCTGCTGCACGAGAAGGCGGAGATCACCGGCCAGGCCGACCGGCTCGACGACGAGGCGCATCAGCTCATCTCGGAGAGCGAGATGGGTGACGTGCAGTTCGACGACGAGGGTGGTGAGGGCGACACGATGGTCGTCGAACGCGAACGCGACCTTGCGCTCAGTGCGCAGGCTCGACAGACCGTTTCCGAGATCGATGCGGCACTCGTTCGCCTGGGCGAGGGCGCCTACGGCTACTCGGTCGAGTCCGGCCG
>JAYVMH010000242.1:0-6459 GCA_043759015.1 Actinomycetota bacterium | reverse complement strand
TACCGCCTTTAAGATGGGCCGAGGGGTGGCGATCAGGGGTGTCGACGCACCACGCGCTGCACTCGCCCGGGCGCGCTGGCGCCGGCTCGGCGGGGAACGACCTCGTGTGGCTCGTGGGTCGCGGCGGCTGGGGGTCGAGCGAGTGCTCACGGGGTCTCCTTGTGGTCGGTCGGGTCGGGTAGGGGGCCGACGAAGAGCGAGCTCACGTAGCCGGCGGACGTCGACGACATCCAGGCGAACTCCGTCACGCCGGCGCCCCAGACCTCGCGCAGGATGCGGTAAATCTCCATCGCGCTGAACGCCCCGATGCCCGTCAGCGTGACCAGGAACCCGAGGGGGATCCCCATCGCCACCAGTACGATGCCGACGCTCATCGACCCGACCCGGATCACGCGATCCACCCGGTAGCGGGGCACGAACACGCCGACTTGGAGCGCACCGGTGCGCACAGCCGTGGCGAACAACATCACGGTGATCGCCACCGGTGCCGGCCACCAGGCGACCCCGGCGCTCGACAGCCAGAACGTGGCCGTCGTGAGCACGAGCACATCACCCAGGTGGCCGAGCAGGCAACTGAAGTACCGGGCGCGGAACGTCACTGCGGGCTCGAGGTGGTCGCGGTAGCGACGCCACCCACTCGACATCACCGACGCCACGAGCACCGTGGCGGCAACCAGCGGCAGCCCGCGCAACAAGGCCGCGCACGCCACGACGACGCCGAGCAGACGCGTGAGCACGGCGATGCGATACGACCGAGTGACGTACTGGTGGTCGGCGGCCAGGCTGCGATCCCCACTGCCCACCGGGCTGAGTACCCAGTCGACCACAGAACCCGGGTACAGCCACCGATGCCTCGTTCGCGTCTGCTGCGCCTCGCGCGCTACCGCACCGCGATGCTCGCTGTGCACGTCGAGCACCAGGCTCTGCATAGCTCGGCGCGCCGTCTCGCCCACTGGTCCTGGACCCTCGCTGATTGACGCCAGGCGGGCCACCGCGACCTGGCAGTCGTGGCTCGCCCGCTTGACGTCCTTCATCTGTCGCAGACCGTGGATCTCCTCACGAACCCGAACCCATTGCGCATCGGCCTCGGTGCCCACCCAATCGGGGGCGCGCTCGGCGCGTTGCGCGGGATGCTGGGGCGACGGCGTCGCGGTGAAACGCTGGCGATGGTGACGCGCCGCGATAGGCGGATCGGGGCGACCGATGTCGATCATGACTAGTCCTCGTTGACTGGTTCAGGGCTGACTGGCTGAAGGTTGACTGGTTCAGGGTTGTTCTCGGCGTCGCACGCGTCGGCGATGCGGATCTCGTGGGCATGGCGACGCGCGGCTGGTCGGATATGACGCCCGACGCAGTTGTGCACGTCCTTCGCGGTGATGCCGAGCCGGGCGGCGATCTCGGCCGTCGGCAGCTTCTCGACGAGCTGCAGCTGGGCGATAGCCGCCCACCGTCGCCGATCACGACGGCGGCGCGTTGCCGACTCGAACTCGGCGACCGTCGCCACCGCTGCCCGCACGAGCACGCTCGACTCGTAGTCGATCCGCTCGTGATCGTCGGCGAGCCACGCGCGGTAGGCGTCGGCCTCGCCGATCTCCTCGACCATCGCGTGCTTCGCCGTCCATCGGGCGGCACGTTGCCGGCCGCCACTCAGCACGTGACCGAAGACGATGGCGAAGAACGCGCCGAACGTCCCCCGCTGCGCGTCGAAGCGGTCGCAGCACACGAGGAACGCGTCGCCGAGCGCTTCGCGCCACTCGTGATCGTCGTGCGCGCCACGGGCCCGCGCGATGGCACGGGCGATGCCGTCGCACCGCTTCCACAATGTGCACAGGGCAAGCTCGTCACCCCCCTGAGCCAGCACGGCGAGTGCGTCGAGTGGGAGCGACGAGAGGTCGACCGAATGAAACGCTCGGCCCGTCGTGGGGTCCTCGCGATGTTCCATGTCCCTTACTAGTGCCGTGCCGCGTTGCGATTGCTCACTTACCGAGCGACGCGAGCGTTGCAACCTCGCGCTCGTTTGGCTCCGCACGTTGCGAATGTGCTCCATGTGAGGAGATCGGACCGATATCGGACCTATTCGTCGGTGAGACCACGACGTGGAGGTAGCCGTGCATCTGTCCGCTTCCCGCTCCGACCGCCGCCGACCCAGCGCGATCGCCGCTGCCGCGGTGCTGCTCGCCAGCGCCCCGCTGAGCGCATGCCGAACGCCCGGCGTCGTCGGCGATCTGCTCGGCGCGGATCGTGCACCACGCACGCCGACGTGCCTCGTCGTCGCCCCGGCGCTCATGCCCGCCGACGAGGTCGACGCCGATGTCGCCGCCGTCGTCGACGAGGCCGCCAAGGTGCACGGATCATTGATCGTGATCGTGGCCCGGGGCCCCTCGGCCAGCGCGTTCACGCACGTGCGGTTCGATGACGCGGCTCACGGTGGATCGTTCGCCTCCCGAGCCAGGAGCGCCGGGCGGCGCAACGCCGACGCGGCGCGCTGGTCGGACGCGGCGGTGGTTCAGATCCGGGCGGCGATCGCCGCCGATGCCGAGAGCACAGGGCCCGCCGGGCTCGACCTGTTCGGCGGGCTCGCCGCCTGTGCCCGTTCGTTGCCGAGCGGGCCGACGCCACGCACGATCGCCGTCGTCTCGACTGGCGTGCACCGCACAGTGACGCTCGACCTCGTACGCGACCCGTCGGCCGCTGCACCCATCGTCGCCGAGCACATCGCGGCGGTCGCTCCGGCGCCGACACGGCTAGTCCTCCTCGGCCTCGGCCGGGTGGACATGCGCGCCAACTCCGGCCCTGCGGCCCGCAGCGTCACCGAGCCCGTCACCCAGGCGTGGACCGACGCCTGCGCCGCCCGCGGCACTCGATGTTCCACCCTGCTCCCCACCATCACGGAGGTCACTCGATGACGAACATGACTGTCCCATCCCTGCTCCCACCGCCGCACCACACCACCGTCGTGCACATCGCCGTCCACGACCGCGCCGCGGCCGACCTTCGCGGTGCCGCCGGCCGCGCCGCCCGTCGACACAAGGTGACGCGCCCGCTCAAGCGATCGGATCGCGCCCTCGCGCGCAGCTCGTCGCAGGTGGCCACGTTGCACCACCGGGCGGGCGACGTCGCCGTGGCGGGCCGGCGCGCCGAGCTCGCCCACGCCGGTGTGCCGGCCGGCGCGCACCCCCGCATCCGGCCCCGCACCGTGAATCTGCTCGTCGCACTGATGGCGCTGTGCGACGCGCTGTTGGTGTCGGCCGCCCTCCAACACGCCGACGAACACGTCAGCCCGCTCGTCGCCATCGTGCTCGCCCTGGGCATCGGCACCGCGCTCGTGGCGCTCGGCAAGAAGCTCGGGCACGAGCTGGCCACGTTCGAGCGCCTGCGCGACCAGTCGGCGCGCTGGGGCGTGATCGTGGCCCTCACCACGGTGATAGTCGTCGTCGCCGCCGTGGGCCTCACGCTGCTGCGCCTACCCTCGACTGCGGCGTGGCCGTTCCTCGCCCTCGCCGTCCCGTCCGGATCGGCGGCGCTCACGTGGTACGGCTACGACCCGCCGCAGGCGGCGGCGATCGACGCCGAGCGCCGCCTGGCCGACGCTGGCGCGAGGGCTCGGCGTGCCAACCGGCGGGCCACCGCATCGCTCGCTCGGCACCTACGTCTGCGCGACCTCGGCGAGCGCCGGCTGCGCGCCCTGCTCGCCCCGGCGCTGCGCCGGGCGACCGCCGACGGCCTCGTGACCGCCGCCAGCCCGCACGACCCCCGACGGACCCTCGACGCGCTCGTCGCAGCGACGCTTCCCGAGCCGCGCATCGACGCCGGCTCGATCGAAGCCGCCCGCGGCCGGGCGCTCGAAGTCGCCGGCATCGCCTCGCTGCCCGCGCCGCACGCCCTCGACGCGGGAGGCGGGTGATGAGCGCAGCCCCTGACCGGTCGGCCAAGGGAACGCCGATGAGTCGGACGACGACGGGCGTCCGCGGCACAGCCCGTGAGCCGACACGAGTCGTGACGCCCGCCCGTCACACGGGAACCTGGCTCATCGTGGCCCTGACGCTTCTGGGCGGAGCGTGCCGAGCTGCTCCACACCCGGACGACGCCGCCGGTTCGCCATCGGCGCGTGGCGTCGCGCGTCGACCGGAAGTGAGCGAGACCACCGGTCCTCTCGCGCGTCTTCCGGTGGAGCCCGGCGTCGGTCGACTTCCCGGGTCGAGCACGACGAGCGTCACGACGACAGCACCCGACGCACCGACGAGGACCACGACCTCGCTGGCGGCGACATCGACCACATCGACCACATCGACCACGTCCACCACGTCAAACACCTCGAACACCTCGAACACCTCGAACACCTCGACCACGTCGACGACGGTCGCGCTCGGCCCGCCCTGCCTCGAGCTGCCGGTCGACGGCTCCGGTTTCGCTGCCGATTCCTGGGAGCTACCGGCGTCTCTCGCGGCCCAGCTCGCCTCGGTCGTCGATCGGCGCTTCGCTCGCATCGAGCTCGTCGGCTACACCGACCCGCGGCCCACCTCGATCGGCAACGACGAGCTGTCGCGGCGGCGGGCCAACGCGGTGGCCGACGAGCTTCGCCGCCTCGGTGTCCTCGCCGCCACCGTCATCGTGTCGAACGGCCTCGGCGTCGCGCCACCAACGTCGCCGATCGGCGAGGAGCTCGACCGGCCGAACGACCGTCGGGTCGACCTGTACGCCTGGTGCAGTCCCTGATCGCTGCTCGCGAGCGACGGGGTTGCACGACGTACGCCGCGCCGGCAAGCGCGATGTATCACCCACGCTCCGAACCCTTCTGTCTGGACGTGAAGTGATCGCGTGTCCCATCGTCGCCGTATCCGGCTCCTGTCGGTCGTTGCCGCGTTCGCCTGCTTCGCGATGTTCCTGCTCGTCGCTCGCGCCAGGCACGGGTCGACCGACGTCCGCGCTGGCGTGACGACCACGCCCTCGGCCGCGACGACGGGCGGGGTCACTCCCCGGCAACCCACGTCTCCTGCGACCACGGCTCCGACCGACGGCGGACGCTCGGCGACGACGATCACCGGACCGTCGGGCGACTGAGCGTCGACGACGGTCGTCGGAGCGAGCACGACGCCCGACGCCATGGAACGACCGAGCTCCTCGACCTGCTCGCCACGCCGGGCGTGATCCCGCCGCAGATCGTCCTACCACCCAAGTTCACGGTCCCGCCCCAGATCACGGTCCCGCCGCAGATCTCGATCCCGCCACAGCTCCTCCCGCCGCCGGACTTCTGCCCCTCGTGCATCCCACCGTCCGGTCGTCCGAACGCCGGCGCCGGCGGATGACAACCGACGCCGACCCGACGATGCTTGCGCGGGTAGCGCTGGCGGCGAGCGCCATCGCCGCCCAGACCGGCCTGCTCACCGCGCTCCTCTACCTCGGGTGGACCCGCACGCGATCGACGGCCAGCCGGCTCGGCCTCGATCCGAGCCTGTTCGGCTACTCGACGCAGGAGTACGTCCTGCGCAGCGTCGACTCGATGCTCGTGCCCGTGACCGCCGCGCTGGCGATCCTGTTGCTACAGGTCGTCGGCATCGAGGTGCTCGGCGCACTGGTCGCCCATGGTTCATCCCTGTCTGCGCCGCTGCGTCGGACTTTCGCGGCCTGCGGAGCGGCCGGACTGCTGGCGCTGGCGGTCGGCATCGCGAGCGTCTTCGGCATGCCGATCCCCCACGCCACTGTTGCGGGGCCCGCCCGCACGCTGTCCGGCGCGTGCCTGCTCGGACTCGCTCTGACCGCTCCTGGACGGGTCGGCATCGACTCGCTTCTTCAGCCGATCGCGAGCAACCAACGGGCGACGAGGGCGCTGACGATCCTGCTCACCGGACTCGGGGTCGTGGCCGCCTTCTCGCTCACCGCCGAATACGCCGATGTCGTCGGACGCACCGTGGCGCGCGACTTCATCGTCGGCTTCGCGAGTCGTCCCGAGGTCGTGCTCGTCAGCAACGAGCCGCTCAGCTTGACCCGGCATCCAGGAGTGCGGGTCGACCAGGTCGACGACCTGCCGACGTCTGATCCGTCGGCGCACCGCTACTGCTACACCGGCCTCAAGCTCCTTGCCAAGGCTGGAGGCACATAGTACCTGATCCCGGCCCAGCTCTCGGACGACAACATCACCATCGGCATCCCGGTGCGCGACGGAATGAGGCTGGACTTCGACTGGGCGACCAACCGGCACCCCGTCGGCACCAGCCCCTGACGGCGCGACGCCGTGGGCGGCGCGGTCAGCGCATCCGATCCACCTCAGTCGAACGCCCGGATCCGGCTCTCGGCAGTCGACGAGCCTCGGCGCCCACGCCCTGCGGGTACGTTCGGGTCATGGCAGCGGCGAAGGCTCCCTCGACCGAGGTTCTCGTCGGCGAGCGCACGGTGCGCGTGTCCAATCCCGACCGCGTGTACTTCCCCGACCTCGGGCTGACCAAGCTCGGGCTCGTCGAG
>JAYVMH010000241.1:0-6515 GCA_043759015.1 Actinomycetota bacterium | reverse complement strand
ACCGTCACCGACCTCGCCTCGAGCCGCAAGATCGTCGGTTCCAGCCTCACCGCCGTGGACCTCGACGGCCTCACCCGCGTCGAACTCGGCTTCGCCCTCGCACTCGCCGCCGCGGCGACCGGACTCACCCTGTGGCTCGGGCTCGCCGAGCGGCGACGCACGTTCGCCATCGCCACCGCGCTGGGCGCCAACCAACGCCAACTCGGCGCGTTCGTCTGGGCAGAAGCCGCCATCACCACCGGAGCCGGACTCGTCACCGGCAGCGTCGCCGCGTGGGCACTCTCCAACATGCTCGTGAGGGTCCTCCACGGCGTGTTCGACCCCGCCCCCGAAGCGCTCGCGGTGCCATGGACCTACCTGGCGGCCGTGACGACGATCGCACTCGCAGCAACACTCGCCGCATCGATCGTTGCCATTCGCAGCGCTCGAACCCCTCACGTCGAACTGCTCAGAACCCTGTGACCGGGGCAGCCTCTGTCCGACACTCCCACACTCCCGAGCCAGGTGTGGTCCATCCTCGGATGTGATGTCGTCGTGTGTGATCCGTCAGGCCGACAGCAGCGGGCGAACGACGGGTTCGATCGCGAACCAGGGGTGGCCGCGGTGGAGATCCGCCGTGCCGTCGGCTCGCCAGCCGGCCAGGTCGAGGAGGACGCGGCACGCCTGGAGCGAGTGGTACCAGGTGAGGGCGTCGCTGTCGAGGGTGTGGGGGCTGTGCGTGCGGTAGGTGGTGAGGAAGCGGCTGGCGATTCGTCGGGCTGCTCCGTTGATGATCGGCCGCAGCGGTCGGGGTGCCTGCAGGGGTGGGTGCGCAAGCAGGCCGCTTCGATCAACGCCGGCGTGAGGTGCTGCGCATCGGCGCGGTTCGTGGTGCGAAGGCGCGCTGACTCGCGGCAGTCGGCAGGCATCGCCGCCGCGTCGCTCGAGCCCGTCACGTACTCGTTCCAACGGTGCTCAGCGATGCGTGTTCGGGTCGCCCACACTGCCACCCTCGCGTTCGCGCGCTTGGCGCACGTACGCTGGCCCTGACGCCTCCCCACCCCGGGCGGCGGGGGACGAGTCTGGCCCATGACCTCCGTGCAACCGAGCCCCTGGGTCCTGGCGACCGAGCCCACGAGTCTCGGCGATCCTGCCAGCCTCGTCACATTGGTCGACGGGCAGACCTTCAGTCTCAGCGGTCGGTCGGGCGACTTCAGCAGCAATCCCACGCACGGAGTGTTCTTCGCGGACATGCGGGTGCTCAGTGAGGCTCGTCTGCTCGTCGGTGGGTCCACCGTCGAGTCACTGGCGGTGGAGCTCGGCGATGCCTCCAGTGCGACCTTCGTGGGAAGGTCGCGTGGGGGCGGCCCCACTGACCCGCGGCTCTTGGTGGTCCGTCGACGGAAACTCGGGTCGGTCTGGCACGAACGGGTCGAGCTGCGCAACACCGGCGACGCACCGGTGTCGACCACGGTCGAGCTGGAGGTGGCAGCCGACTTCGCCGACGTGTTCGCGGTGAAAGAAGGGCACCCCAGCGTGGTCGGGGTGCACTCGCTGGAAGTGACCGAGAAAGGGCTGATGTTCGAGTGGCGATTTGACGGTGTCCGACGGAGGGCGAAGCTCACCATCGACCACCCCGGTGCAACCACGTCGCCTCGAGGGTTCAGCTGGCCTGTGGTGCTCGCGCCGCACGAGACCTGCATCGTCAACTTCGATCTCACCGTCGCGTTCGGGGACGAGTGGATCCAACGACGTCACCACCACCCGAGCCTTCCCGACGCCGCGGGTCGTTACCGTGCGTGGCTCTCCAAGTCGCCTCGGCTGCGCACCGTCGATCGGATGCTGAGCGCCGCGTACGATCGGTCGGTCGCCGACATCGGGGCGCTTCGTCTGCACGACCCCACTGGCCGGCAGCGGTCCGTCATCGCCGCCGGGGCCCCCTGGTACATGACCCTCTTCGGACGCGACGCCCTCATCAGCGCGTACATGACGCTCCCGATCGACCCGACACTGGCGCTCGGTGTGTTGCAGGCCCTTGCCGAACTGCAGGGGCGAGTCGTCGACCCGCTCACCGAGGAACAGCCGGGTCGCATCATGCACGAGACGCGCAACATCGGCATCGACTCGTCGACGCTCACCGGCGGCAACACCTACTACGGGTCCGTCGACTCGTCGCCGTTGTTCGTGGTCCTTCTCGCCGAGCTCGCCAGATGGGGCCTCCACGATGAGTTGTTGCTCGCGCTGTTGCCTCACGCCGATCGCGCGCTCGAATGGATGAGGGTCTATGGCGACGCGCGCGGCAGCGGGTACATCGAGTACTGCACCACCTCCAGCCGAGGACTCGTGAACCAGGGTTGGAAGGATTCGGCCGACGGCATCCGCTATCACGACGGTCGGGTCGCGACGGCGCCACTCGCGCTGTGCGAGGTGCAGGGCTACGCCTACGCCGCACACCGCGGACGTGCATCCATCGCGGTCCGTCTCGGTGACGACCAGTGCGCCGCGCTCCACACCGGTTTGGCCGACGCTCTGAAGACGCGGTTCAACCGCGACTTCTGGCTGGCAAATCGTGGTTGGTTCGCCGTTGCCCTCGACGAGGAACAGAGGCCCGTCGACTCGCTCGCGTCGAACATGGGGCATTGCCTGTGGAGCGGAATCGTCGACGACGACCATGCCCTTGCGGTGGCGGATCGGCTGATGTCACCCGAGATGTGGAGCGGCTGGGGCATCCGCACGCTGGCCAGCGACGAAGCCGGCTTCGACCCGATGAGCTACCACTGCGGCACGGTCTGGCCCCACGATGGGGCGCTCTGCGCGGCGGGGCTTCGTGCCTACGGATTCCACGACCATGCGCTGAGGGTTGCGAACGGTCTGCTGGCCGCGTCGGACGCGTGGAACGGGCGGCTACCGGAGCTGTTCAGCGGGCTCGATCGTTGCGATGTCGGCACTCCGGTGCCGTTCCCGACGTCGTGCTCGCCACAGGCGTGGGCCGCGGCGACTCCGTTCCTGCTGCTGCGCACGTTGCTCGGTCTGGAACCAGACCCGCAACAGGGGCTCGTCATCGACCCGATCGCCGGAGCGTTCGACGACGACGTCTCGCTGTTCGGCGTGCGCCGTCTCGATCAGCGGTTCGACATACGGGTCAGCGATCGGGGCGCCACTGTGCACCAGTGGCCGACGGAGCCAGCCGAATGAGCGACGTTCAGTTCTCGGGCATCGCCGGAAGGTGGCGGAGCAGTGCCTCGGCAACCCCGTCACCGAAGGCGCCTCGGGTGAGGGTCACCCCGGATCGTCGGACTGCGTCGTCCGCGTTGGCCAGGCCGATCGGCACGGTCGCGACGGCGAACATCGCCAGGTCGTTCTGGGCATCGCCGATCGCGATGATCGGCACACCATCGGCGGCGAGGTCCTCGACGGCAGCGCGCAACCCGGAAGCCTTGTCGCAGTGCTTCGTCGTCAGCGCCACCGACTCCTTGTTCACGACGAGCGCCAGATTCGCTCCGAGCGAGCGGCGGACCTCGTCGAAGGCAGCACGATGGTTTGCGGACGCGCTCACCATCACGTGTCCGACGATCAGCGGACGCGCACCCGAGGCGTGCAGCGCTGCGATGACCTCCGGCTCGACCGGACTACCGAGCAAGGTCATCTCGCCCGTGGACACGTCGACGAGTACGCCGCCCTCCTCGCAGACCGCACGATCGAACAGCGGCAACACGACCCCGATCACCGACGACAGGTCGTCCCAAGGCCTCCCGGTCACCACGACCAGCAGGTGCCCGTCGGCCTTTGCTCGGTGGAGCGCCAGCACCGCAGCGTCGGCGACGCGGGTGCCGTCGAACAGGGTGCCGTCGACGTCGAGGGCGATCAACCATTGGTCCACCGCGTCAGTCTCCACCCTTTCCACGTGCGTCGGCGGTCCCCATGTCTCCTGACCCAGCGAAGGCGCTGGTCATCGTGGCCAATCGGCTGCCGATCGAGATCGGCAACGATGGCACGGCCACACCCAGCCCGGGAGGCCTCGCGTCAGCGCTGTCGGCCGTCGCGGCGGAACACTGCACGTGGGTCGGCTGGTCGGGTGCAACCTCGAACCGCCGGGTCCCGGCGACGTTGGGCGGCACGCAGCTGTACCCCGTGGCGTTGACGAAGGCCGAGGCCGACCGCTACTACCTCGGGTTCTCGAACTCGGTGCTGTGGCCGTTGTTCCACGGCCGGTTGCGTCGCGAGGAGATGAACCGATCGTGGTGGCGTGCGTATCGAGCGATCAACGAACGGTTCGCCGTGGCCGTCTCGCTCACCGCGCCCACGGATGCGACGGTGTGGGTGCACGACTACCACCTGCTGCTCGTGCCCCGGTTGTTGCGAGCTCGCAGGCCAGATCTGCGAATCGGGCTGTTCATGCACATCCCATTCCCCAACGCGCAACTGTTCTCGATGCTGCCGTGGCGTCAGGAGGTGATGAGCGGGATGCTCGGCGCCGACCTCATCGGCTTCCAGGTCGCGGATGACGTGTCCAACTTCCTGACCACCGCCGACCGGGTGCTGCAGGTGAGCGTCGACGGCAATCGCATCAAGCATTGGACGCGCTCGGTCGAGGTTGCCACGTTCCCAATCTCGGTCGACTTCGCGCATTGGGACGAGCTCGGCGCCGCCAGCGTCGACGAGGCGTCGGCACATCGAGCCGAGGTGGCGACGCCGTACATCCTGCTCGGGATCGATCGGCTCGACTACACCAAGGGCATCACGCAACGGCTCGGCGCCTTCGAGGAGTTGTTGTTGGACGGCCAGTTCGACCCGAACGAGTGCACGTTCGTGCAGTTCGCGGTGCCGAGCAGGTCGGATCTCCCGGCGTATCAGGACGAGCGCGACGACGTTGAGACGATCGTGGGCCGGATCAACGCCCGCCACCGACGGGCAGACGGCTCGGGGCCGGTGCACCTTGTCCTGACGACGCTCGACGACGTCGGGCTCGCGGCGTGGTACCGGGCCACGGACGTCATGGTGGTCACGTCGCTCGCCGACGGGATGAACCTGGTCGCGAAGGAGTTCGTTGCTGCTCGTGGCGACAACGGCGGTGTGGTCGTGCTGAGCGAGTTCGCCGGCGCGGCACAGGACCTCGGGGGCGCCCTGATCGTGAACCCCTACGACATCGAGGCGATCAAGCGCTCGCTCGTGATGGCGAAGAAGATGCCCCTCGCCGAGCGAACCGCTCGCATGATGAATATGCGCGACTCGGTGCGCGATCACGATGTGCACCAGTGGGCCCAGTCGTTCCTCGACCGGCTGAACGCGAGTCCTCGCGTCGGTGCCCGCGCATCGATTCGGTCTGTCGTCACGCGCGTGCGACGACGCGTGGCAGCGAGGCTGGGAGCATGAGGATCGGGATGATCGCACCGGCGTGGTTGCCCATCCCAGCGCCGGCGTATGGCGGCACCGAGACCGTCGTGGACCTGCTCGCGCGCGGCCTCAGTGTTGCCGGTCACTCGGTGCTGCTGGTCTGTCATCCCGACTCGACCTGTCCGGTCGAGCGCGTCTCCGTCGTGCCCGTGGAGGACACCGTGCGGATGGGTCGGGCGAGCATCGAGCTCGAGCATGCCATCGGCGCGTACAAGCTTCTCGCCGAGTGCGACGTGGTGCACGACCACACGCTGGCCGGTCCACCGTATTCGGCGCGCTTCCCTGCGCTGGCTGTCGTCACCACGAACCACATGCCGTTCTCGCGCACCTCGAACGCCATCTTCGGCGCCGCCTGGCCGCACGTGGCGATCGTGGCGATCTCGCGGTCCCAGGCAGCCTCCGCGCCGATGCCGATCGCCGGCGTGGTGCATCACGGTGTGGACCTCGTCGACTTCCCCATCGGTTCGGGCAGCGGTGGCTACGTCGCTGTGCTCTCGCGCATGACCGCCGAAAAGGGCGTGCACCGCGCCATTGCCATCGCCAAGCACGCGGGGGTGCAGCTGCGCATCGCCGCGAAGATGCGCGAGCCGTACGAGCGCCGTTATTTCGAGGAGTTCGTCGAACCTCACCTCGGCGACGACATCGTGTACTTGGGTGAGCTCGATGCCGATGGCAAACGGACGTTGCTCGCCGACGCCGTGGCGTTGCTGAATCCGATCGGCTGGCCCGAGCCGTTCGGCATGGCAATGATCGAAGCGATGGCTTGCGGCACGCCAGTGGTCGGCTGCCCGATGGGAGCGGCGCCGGAGATCGTCATCGACGGCGAGACCGGCTACTTGAGCAACGACGACGACGAGTTGGTGAACGCGTTGCATTCCCTCGACCGGATCGACCGGCAGGCGTGCCGCCGACGTGTTGCCGAACACTTCTCCGTGGAACGGATGGTCGATGGCTACGTGCGTATCTACGAGGCGCGACGAGCACGAGGTCGGTCCGAGAACTGACCTCGCGTCCCGCGGGTGCTACTTGATCAGCAGCGCCGCGATCCCGTTGAAGATCGCCGACAGGTACAGCGCACGGATCGGGTTCACCCCGATGCCAACGAGTGCGAGCCCGATCACCATCGACGCGACGATCACGCC
>JAYVMH010000240.1:0-3013 GCA_043759015.1 Actinomycetota bacterium | reverse complement strand
CCCCGCCCTCGAGGAACCGGATGATGTTGTGCACCAGCACCTCGCCCTCGAAGTGGGTGACCGAGCCGGCCTTGGATGCCGGCAGGTTGGTCGCGTCGCCGAGGGCGAACACGTTCGGCTTGGCCAGCGTCTGCAACGTCGCCTTGTCGGTCGGCACGAAGTTCAGGTCGTCGCCCAGCCCTTCGCTGCGACCCACGTAGTCCGCGCCGCTGTGCAGCGGCACCACGACCGCGAGGTCGAAGGGCACCTCGCGGCCGTCGTACCCGACGAGCTTGCCGCCCTCGCCGTCGACCTCTCCCGTGTTGAACTCGGTGACGAGCTCGATCCCCTTCTCCTCCAGCAGCGCCGTGAGGCGCGACGACGCGACCGGCTTGGTGAACGCGCCGTCGAGCGGTGTCGCGTACGTGATCCGCACCCTGTCGCGGATGCCGCGATCGGTGAAGTACCAATCGGCGAGGAAGCAGAACTCCAGCGGGGCGACGGGGCACTTGATCGGCATGTCGACGACGTTGACGAGCAGTCGCCCGCCCTCGAAGCGGGCGAGCGCGTCGGCGAGCGCCGTCGCGCCGGCGAGGTCGTAGAACGTGAACACCCTCTCGTTCCAACCCGCGCCGGTCAGCCCGTCTGTCTCGTCCATGGCGAGCTGCGCGCCGGTGGCGATGACGAGGAGGTCGTAGCTCAGCTCGCGGCCACCATCGAGCACGACCGTGTCGCGGTCGAGGTCGACCCGATCGATCGCCGACTCGACGAACTCGATGCCGCGCTGCAGCTGGGCGTGGCGGGGGCGGACGATCTCGGTGTCCTGCGCCAGCCCGAACGGCACGAAGAGCAAACCCGGTTGGTACATGTGGTGGTCGTCGCGGTCGATCACCGTGATCTCCACCGACTCGTGGGTGTGGTGGTAGTGACGGTGCAGCCGGTTCGCGACCAGGGTGCCTCCCGCGCCGCCGCCGAGGATGACGATGTTCCTTGCCATCGAGGGACCTGCCTTTCGGTCTCACGATGCGTTGTCGGATACCCCAGGGGGTAGAGTCGAACGTCCCGTCAGCGACGTGTCGTACGCCACTCCCACACGACGCGCCAGCCGACGAGGAACGCCAGGGTGAACACCGACGCGACGATGATGAACGGCGTGGCGGTGCCCTTCGAGAACGCGAAGTGCCGCAGCAGCATGCCGCCGATGACCGTCACCAGCCACACCACGATGCCGGTCGCCGGCGATGTGGGCGCGCGCCATGCGCGGGCTGCCACCCAACCGGCCGCGAGCGCGATCAGGAACGGCCCGGCGACCTTCCAGGTCGCGACCACGAACGATCCCGATTCGTGATGGGATCGGCGGCCCAACATCACGAAGACGACGATCGACACCACGTCGGCGACAGCAGCGCCGACGAGCTGACGGCGGGATTCAGCCCCCGATTCAGCCATGGTGCGCGAACTTGCCGACCTTGCCGCGGTAGAAGAGCAGCGGCAGGGGGTCGAGGTCGGGGTCGGCGTGCTCCATCTCCAGCACGAGTCCCATCACGAACTGGTGGTCGCCTGCCTCGACGACCTGTTCGATCGTGCAGTCGATCCAGGCGATCGCGCCGGTCAGGATCGGCGAGCCGGTGATCGGTGAGGGTCGCCACTCCACGCCCTCGAACGGGTCGTCGACGCTGCTCTTGGCGAACTGCCAGCACAGCTCGGCCTGCTCGTGGCCGAGCACGTTCACGCAGAACGAACCGGTCTCCTCGATCGCGGTCCAACGCTCGGAACTGCTCATCGGTAAGAAGCCCACCAGCGGCGGGTCGAGCGACACCGACATGAACGAGCCGATGGTGAAACCGACCGGTGTTCCGTCGGCGCGCGTCGCGGTGATGACCGTGACGCCGGTGGGGAAGTGGCCCAACACCTGACGGAACAGCGACGGGTCGATCGACATGTTGTCGACTGTAGGCGACGCAACAGCGGTCGCCCATTTTGTGGGATCCTTGCCGGGCATGGACGACAAGGCCATCCTCCGCAAGCGGATGCGGATGGTGCGCGATCTGGTCGAGGATCGCCTGATGCGCAGCGTGCAGTTGTGGGCCGCGGTCGCGGCGCTCGCCGAATACCGCGACGCTGGCGGGGTGATGGCGTTCAACGCCTTCGGCAGCGAACCCGACACCGACCCGCTGTTCGCCCGCCTCGCAGCCGACGGCAAGCGGTTGCTGCTGCCGCGAATCGAGGACGGCAACATCGTGGTGTGCGACTCGCACGGGCCGATGGCGAAGAGCCGCATCGGCGTCGAGGAACCACAGGGTCCGGCGTTGGCGTTCGACCTCGTGGAGTTCGTGATCGTCCCCGGGCTGGCGTTCACGCCCGCGGGGTACCGGCTCGGCTATGGCGGTGGCTTCTACGACCGCTTCCTGCCACGGGTTCCAGTGCCGAACGCGGGTGTGTGCTTCGCGGAGCAGGTCGTCGACGACCTCCCCGTCGAAGCACACGACGTGCGCGTGCAGCGGTTGCTGACCGCGTAGGAGGATCAGCCCTCGTCGTAGTATTCGCGGCCGAGGTGGGTGACCTGCTCTTCGCCCATCATCCAGCGCAGCGTGTTCTTCAGCTTGGTCTGCTGGATGAACAGGTCGTGCTCGGCGTACAGGCCGGGGGCGACCATCGGCGCCTTGTAGTAGAAGCTCAGCCACTCCTGGATGCCGAACAGGCCGGCGCGCTGCGCCAGGTCGCTGAACAGCACCAGGTCCAGTGCCAGCGGCGCGGCGAGAATGCTGTCGCGGCAGAGGAAGTCGATCTTCAACTGCATCGGGTAGCCGAGCCAACCGAAGATGTCGATGTTGTCCCAGCCTTCCTTAGCATCGCCGCGCGGTTTGTAATAGTTGATGCGCACCACATGGTGCAGGTCCTTATATAAGTGCGGGTAGAGATCCGGCTGCAGAATCTGTTCCAGCACGCTCAGCTTGGTCTGCTGGATGAACAGGTCGTGCTCGGCGTACAGGCCGGGGGCGACCATCGGCGCCTTGTAGTAGAAGCTCAGCCA
>JAYVMH010000239.1:0-14637 GCA_043759015.1 Actinomycetota bacterium | reverse complement strand
TTGAGCCAGAACATCTCGACGTACACGCCTCGAACCTCGAACCCGATGTCGTCGACAACGGGGTCGTGCCACGGAACGACCATCAGGGTCGGTTCGGCGGGACTGAAGACCGGCGTGGGTGGCATGGGGATCCCCTCGGATGTGCTCGGCTCGAAACGGGGCAGTCGTTGCCCACACTGGGCACATCGAAACGACGCCGTCGGCAAAGGCGGCTCAGACGGACGCGGCTGGGCCGGCGCAGAGGGCCGGCAGCGTGTCGCGTAGCGGGCCGAGGAGCAGTGCGTCCGCGTAGCGGTCCATGCCGGTGCGTTCACCGTTGGCGATGACCACCTTCGCGCCCGCGCTCCTCGCACGTGGAACGACGTTCGCCGCTGGGAAGACCGACAGTGACGATCCGGCGGCGATCAACAGGTCGCACCGGTCGGCAGCGGTGAGCGCCGCGTCGATCACGTGCGGAACCAGGGGCTGTCCGAACAGGATCGTGTCGCTCTTGATCACGCCGCCGCACACGACGCACGCGGGGTCGGGGTCGCCGGCACGGACTCGATCGAGGATCTGCTGCATCGGCCGCCGATCGCCGCATTCCCAACAGATCGTCCAGTGCGCCGTGCCGTGGACCTCGATCACCCGCGCCGGGTCGTTCCCGGCGGCCTGGTGCAGCCCGTCGACGTTCTGGGTGACGATCGCCAACAGTTGCCCTCGTCGTTCGAGCGTCACGAAGGACGCGTGGCACACGTTCGGCCGGGCGGCGAACAACGGCGCGTGGAGCCGGTTCTGCCACGACTGCTTCCTCAGGTCCGCGTTCGACAGGTAGTCGGTGAGGTTCGACGCCTTCTCGGCCTCGGGGTTCTTGGTCCACAACCCGTTCGGGCCCCGAAAATCGGGGATGCCTGAGTCCGTCGACGTGCCGGCGCCGGTGAGCACGACGACGCGCTCGGCCGTCCGAACCCAACGTCGCGCATCGGCCAACTGATCCATGGAAGAAGTGTTCACCTTCTCACACTTATCAACTCATCGTCTCGGTCGCGTCCCCAGCTGGTCGAGGATCCTTCGTGCGGCATCCCCCGTCGCCGCCCTCACCCGTCTTGGCACCCGTCTTGGCACCCATTGTGGCTGCCTCCGGTGGCAGCTCGCAGTCGGCCGTGCAGACCATCACCGTGACGATCCCCGCGACGTCGTTCTTGCGGCTCGATCGCTCCGGTGGAGTCGTCTCGGTGGCGACGAACACGCGTTGCGCACCGCGTGCCGATGACAACGTCTGCGTGTTCTATGCCGACGGGACCGTCGACAAACGGTCCGACTTCGACGTCACCAAGGTCGAGTGGCGTGGCGACTTCCCCCATGTCGGCATCTATCAGCCCCAACGCTGACGGTGAGCAGACAGGGCGTGTGAATCCCGACTGAACTGGTAGGCTTTACGGTATGGCAACGTTCCGCGATCTCCTCTCCGCTGCCAAAGCAGCGGTCACCGAAGTCGACACCGCCGAGGCCGCCACGCGCATCTCGAGCGGCGCGCTGGTGCTCGATGTGCGCGAGCCCGACGAATACGACCAGGGCGCGCTCGCCAACGTCGTCCACATCCCCCGCGGCCACCTCGAGGCGCAGGTCGAAGCGAAACTGCTCGACAAGAACGCGCCCGTCGTCGTCTACTGCGCGGGTGGTGTGCGCAGCGCGTTCGCAGCGCGCACGTTGCAAGAGCTCGGTTACACCAACGTGGTGCACATGCTGGGCGGTTTCGGCCGGTGGAAGGACGAAGGGCGTCCGTGGAAGACCCCCGTCGTGCTCACCGCGGAGCAGAAGATCCGTTACCAGCGCCACCTGCTGCTGCCCGAAGTCGGGGTGGATGGCCAGGCCAAGCTGCTGGGCAGCCGGGTGCTCATGCTCGGCGCCGGCGGCCTCGGTTCGCCCTCGGCGCTCTACCTCGCCGCGGCCGGCGTGGGGACCATCGGCATCGTCGACATGGACGAGGTCGACGCCAGCAACCTGCAGCGCCAGATCCTGCACAACCTCGACCGCATCGGTGACCGCAAGGTCGACAGTGCGAAGAAGACGCTCACGTTGTTGAACCCCGACGTCAACGTCGTCACCTACGACACCCGCCTCGATGCCAGCAACATCATGGACATCATCAGCGGCTACGACATCATCGTCGACGGCGCCGACAACTTCCCGAGCCGGTACCTGTTGAACGATGCCAGCGTGAAGCTCGGCATTCCGGTCGTCCATGGCAGCATCTTCCGCTTCGAGGGCATGGTCAGCGTGTTCCATCCGCTGGAAGGCCCGACCTATCGCGACATGGTGCCCGAGCCGCCGCCCGCGGAGCTTGCTCCGAGCTGCGCCGAGGCCGGTGTGCTCGGCGTGCTACCCGGCATCGTCGGCAGCATCCAGGCCCTGGAGGTGATCAAGGTCCTCCTCGGCATCGGCGAGCCGCTCATCGGCCGCATCCTGTCCGTCGACACCACCGACATGAGCTTCCGCACGTTCAAGCTGCGCGCCGACCCGGCCAACGAGGTCACGTACGCCAATCGCGACCGCATCATCGTGCAGGACCTCGAAGGCCTCTGCGCACCCGGCCTGGCGCACTGATTACAGTTCGGCGCATGGAGGCGCGGTCGCTCTGGATGCACAGCCCGGCAATGGACACCCTGCTCGGGTGGTGCTGGCTGCCGATCGCCGTGGTGGTGCACGTCGCCGAACCCCACCTCAGCGTCGTGCAGACGATGGTGGCGGTCATCTTCCTCATCTCGTTCGCCCATCAACCGCTCACGCTGGGGCTCGTGTACGGCGATCGGCAGCAGCGCGAGGCACATCGTCGCCTCTACCGCTGGGCGCCGCTCGTTGCGCTGGTGCTGATCCTGATCGGGCTGAACGTCAGCCTCACGCTCGTGGCGCTGATGGCGGGCCTGTGGAACGCGGAGCACACGCTGATGCAGCGGTACGGCGTGCTGCGCATCTACGGGCGCAAGGCCGGCGATCAGCACGGCGGGCTCGAGAAGCCGATGCTCATCGTCTGGCTGGTCGCCGGCATCGCGTTCATCGGCGCCTTCGTCGATCTGAAGGACCTGGAGCTGAAGCTCGGCATCGACGCCAACAACACTCGCGCCGTGGAACTGCTGAACCCGTGGCGCACGCCGGCCAGGGTCCTGTTCGCAGTGGCCGCTGTCGTCGGCGTGTCGATGGCGGTGCGCTGGTGGCGCGCGGAGCGCTCGCTCGGCCCGCTGGCCAGCAATGCCAAGCACGTCTACGCGCTCGGCACGTTGGGGCTGGTCGTGGCGGTGATGGTCGACCCCATCGCGGGCGTGGCCGGTTACGTCGCCGCCCACGCGATCGAGTACTTCGCCGTGGTGCATCGCAGCCTGCGCACCCGCACCGACGATGCGCCCGTCGCCAGGATCACGCGCACCCCCGCTCGCCGAGCGGCGGTCTACACCGCGTACTTCGCGTGCATCGCCGCGCTCGTCGCCTCTACGTTCACTCCCTACGACGGCCGCATCTACGCGTTCGCGATCTTGTTCTTCGGCGCGCTGCACATCCTGTACGACGGATTCGTGTGGAAGCTCCGCCGCCCGAACGTGGCCGCGTCGTTGGGCATCACCCCGGTAGCTCCTCGGGCATCGTGATCGGCAGCTCGTCGCGCTCCTGCAGCACGACGCCGGCGATCACCAGCACGGCACCGCCGAGGTCGATCAGCGTCGGCCGCTGTCCGAGCGCGACCACGCCCATCAGCATCGCGGTCACCGGCAGTAGGGCGAGCATGACAGCGAACCGGCGCATGGTGATCCGCCGCAGCACCACCTGATCGATGCCGTAGCCCACGGCGGACGACAACAGGCCCACGAGCGCGCACAGCCCGAGCAGTCGTGGCGTGGTGAGCACCAGCCCGACGTCGCGGTACCCGAGCGGGAGGATGGCCAGGCCACCGATCACCAGGCCGACCCCGAGCCCGTTGAGCCCGCGGTCGAGGCCGGCGACACGCCGGCCGAGCACGATGTAGATCGCCCAGAACGTCGAGGCGCCGAAGATGTACGCGATGCCCAGTGGATCCCCGCCGAGCTCCACACCGGACAGGATCGCCACACCTGTGACGGCCAGCAACAGTGCCATCGTGTTGCGCCGCGTCCGCGTGAACCAGGCTGCGACCGCGATCGGGCCGATGAACTCGATCACCACGCTCTTACCCAGTGGCAGCCGTTGGATCGCGAGGTAGAAGCAGGTGTTCATCGCCGCGGTCGCCAACCCGAAGATCGCCGCCGCGGTGAGATCCGTTCGTGTCCACGGTCGCTGGCCTCGCGCCGAGATCAAGAGGATGGGGAGCGCGCCGAGCAGCACTCGCAGGACCGTGACGGTCGTGGGGCGCACCTCGTCGAAGAGATGCACGGCGATAGCCGCGCCGGTGTACTGCGACACGCCCGACAGCACGAACAGTGCCTCGGGGGATGCGGTGTGGAAGAAGCGTGCGGGTGATCGGGGCATCGTGGCCGGCGCGCCGCCCCGTCAGTCGAACAGGTCCGGGTCGGTGCGACAGATCTCCTGCCAGAGCGGTTGGAAGCTCAGCCAGCCGGCGATCGGCGAGGCGGTGTTCTCGCGCGTGTAGACCGCGTCGTCGTGCCCGATCAGCTTCGGCGTTCCGGCGGCCATCGCCAGCAGTTGGGCGTGACAGCTGCGGTCCATGCTGAGGAACCAGAACGCTGCCTCGTCGACCGACTGGCCGACGGTGAACAGCCCATGGTTCTGGTGGATCGCGGCCTTGCCCTTCGTGAAGTAGGTGGCCAGTTCCTTGCCGTCGTCGATGTCGAACACCACCTTGCCACCCTTGGCGGTGATCACGGTGTGGTCGTCGTAGAAGATGCACGAGTCCTGCGTGATGGGGTCGAGCGGGATGCCGAGGGAGCTGAACGCCTTGCCGTGCACGCTGTGGCTGTGCGCCGCGGCGACGACGTCGGGCCGGGCGGCGTGGATGGCGGCGTGGATGATGAACGCCGCACGGTTCACGGGACGGCTGCCGTAGATCACGTTGCCGTCGTGGTCGACCAGGATGAGGTCGCTGACATGGACGTGGCGAAAGCTCATCGCGAACGGGTTCACCCAGAAGTACTCGGGGAACTCGGGATCGCGCACGGTGATGTGCCCGGCCACCCCTTCGCCGAAGCCGACCCGCCCGAAGATACGCAGTGCGCCGGCGAGCTTCTGCTTGCGGAGCAGGCGCTCATCCTCCAACGATGCGGCCGGCGTGGGCAGGTCGAGGTGGACCTGCTTTGGGGTGAGCTCCACCCCGTCGATCATGCGGACGCCGTTCTCGGTGACAGTCATGAAGGCAATCCTAGGGCAGCGCGGTAGAGCGGCCGCATGCGTGCCACACTGCTCTCGTGAACCAGGAGATCGCCCCCGCCTCGATCGCACCGCCCGCCGCCAACTACGCCCACGCGGTGCTGTCCGAAGGTGCGAAGGTGTGGTTGCACACCAGCGGCGTCGTCCCGATCCGCCCCGATCGATCCGTGCCTGACGACATCGCCGAGCAGGCCGAGGTCGTGTGGCAGAACCTGCGCGCGATCCTGCAGGACGCCAACATGGTCCCCGCCGACGTCGTCAGCATCACCACCTACGTGGTCGCCGACCGTCTGGCTTCGCTGATGGCCGTGATGCAGGCCCGCGATCGCGCGCTGTCGGGCAGGCGGGTGGCGAGCACCCTGGTCACCGTCCCGGCGCTGGCGAACCCCGCCTGGAAGGTCGAGATCACCCTCATCGCCTGCCGATGAAATGGCTCCCCGGCGGCCGATTCGGTTGCACGGTGCCGGCGACCTACGCTTTCGGTGATGAGTGACGACAAGCGCACCGACGACAAGCGCACCGACAGCGGCATCGTGGTGCGGCCGCTCTACACCGCCGACGATCTCGCCGGATGGGATGCCGCCGGTCAGCTCGGCACGCCAGGGACCCCGCCCTACACGCGCGGCGTGTACCCCACGATGTATCGAGGCAAGCTCTGGACGATGCGGCAGTACGCCGGATTCGGGTCGGCGGCGTCGACCAACGAACGGTTCAAGTTCCTGCTCGAGGCCGGCCAGACGGGCCTCAGCTGCGCGTTCGACCTGCCGACCCAGATGGGCTACGACAGCGACCATCCCCGTGCCGAAGGTGAGGTCGGCAAGGTCGGTGTTGCCATCGACAGCATCGACGACATGCGCACGCTGCTCGGCGGTCTGCCGCTCGACAAGGTGTCCACCTCGATGACCATCAACTCCACCGCGGCGATCCTGCTGCTGATGTACGAGCTGGTGGCCGAGGAGCAGGGCGTGCCGGCGAGTGCGATCAGTGGCACGATCCAGAACGACCTGCTGAAGGAGTACATCGCTCGCGGCACCTACGTGTACCCACCGAAGCCGAGCATGCGCATCATCACCAACATCTTCGAGTACTGCAGCCGGCACGTGCCGAAGTGGAACACGATCAGCATCAGCGGCTATCACATCCGCGAAGCAGGCAGCACCGCGGTGCAGGAGATCGCCTTCACGATCGCCAATGGCATCGCCTACGTGGACGCAGCAATCGCGGCGGGGATGGACGTCGACGACTTCGCGCCCCGACTCAGCTTCTTCTGGAACGCGCACAACAACTTCTTCGAAGAAGTGGCCAAGTTCCGCGCGTCGCGCCGCATGTGGTACCGGCTGATGACCGACCGCTTCGGCGCGAAGAAGGAGAGCAGCAAGCTGCTGCGGTTCCACACGCAGACGGGCGGCAGCACGCTCACCGCACAGCAGCCGGAGAACAACATCGTGCGCGTCGCCGTGCAGAGCATGGCCGCGGTGATGGGTGGCACGCAGAGCCTGCACACCAACGGGTACGACGAAGCGCTGAGCCTGCCCACCGAGCGGGCCGCGCGGATCGCGCTCCGCACCCAGCAGGTGATCGGCTACGAGAGCGGCATCGCCGACACGCCGGATCCACTGGCCGGGAGCTACTTCGTCGAGATGCTCACCGATGAGGTCGAGCGCCTGGCGTGGGAGTACATCCGCCGCATCGACGAGATGGGTGGCGCGGTGGAAGCGATCGAGGCCGGGTTCCAGCAGGACGAGATCATGGAGGCGGCCTACGCCTATGCGAAGAGCATCGACGACGACGAGCGCGTCATCGTCGGCGTCAACAAGTTCCCGGTCGAGAACGAGCCCGAGCCCGATGTGTTCCCGATCGATCCGCTGCTGGAGAGGGGCCAGCGTCAGCGCTTGGCCGCGTTCAAGGCCGACCGCGACGCGGTGCTCGTGCGGGCGCGCCTCGACGACGTGGCGGCGACAGCCCGCGGCACCCAGAACCTCCTGCCACCGATGAAGGAAGCGCTGCGCGCAAACGCAACCCTCGGTGAGGTCAGCGATGCCCTGCGCGAAGTCTTCGGCGTGTACACACCACGCTGATCGGCGAGCGATGAGCTGGCTGACTCCTCACGCCGACACCGAGTGCTGCTACCTCGGCACGACCGGTCGGCGCACCGGTCGAAGCCACGAGGTGGAGATCTGGTTCGGGGTGATCGATGATTCGCTGTACCTGATCAGCGGGAACGGTCCCGGTGCCGATTGGTACCGAAACGCGTCGGCCCACCCCGACGTGAAGGTCCGTGTCGACGACGAGACCCGGGTCGGCACCGCACGCGCAGTCGTCGACGAAGGGGAGCGCCGCCGCGTCGGCGAGCTGATGGGCGGCAAGTACCCCTGGGAGGGCGACCCGTCGATCGGGCTCACGTTCGAGGCGTGGTGCTTCGATGTGCCGGTGCTGGCGATCGGCGCCTGGCGTCCATTCCCGGGCCACCCGAAGTAGCTTCGGCCGGATGCGCCGACCCTCCGTGATCCTCGTCGCGGGCATGCTGCTCGTCGCCGGGGCGTGCAACCGCGAGGACCCGACCACGAGCACGGCGTTCGGCTCGCTCCCACTGCCCGAGCAGCCCGACACGTTGCTGCCGGTGCTCGACGACAGCCAACCGCCGGACGTCCCGGAGACGCTGCCGCCGAACGCCTTGTTCGGCGGCGACATGTGCTCCGCGCTCACCACCGCCGACTTCGTCCACGTGTTCGGCAGTTCGGTGCGAGTCACGGAGAGCGGCCTCCTCGCCGAGGACACCTGCCTCTACCTGCTCCGGCAGGGTTCGCGGGTGTTCGACGTGCGCGTCGAGCTGAGCTCGATCGACGAGTTCACGGCACCGTCGTCGCGCAACCTTCCCCCTGAGGTGCCGACCTTGCCGACGATCCCTGAAACACCTGCCGAGGGGGCGAGCGTCGCGACGTCAACCGCACCGCCAACGGCAACGCCGACGTCAACGCCGACGATCACGGCAACGATCACGGCAACGATCACGGCAACGATCACGGCAACGAGCGCGCCCGACACCGTGCCGAACACCGTTGCCCCCGCCGGGCCGCCGACTGGGAGCGTGGATGAGCTGAACGGCATCGGGCTCGGGTCGAGAGGGTTGCAGCAGGGTGTGCGCTACGAGGTGTACGTGAAGGTCGATGCCGGCTTCTTCTCCGTGCTCGCACCGGACAGGTCGGATGCGGTCGCGCTCGCCAAGCTCGCCGTGCCCCACGCGGCGCAGCACGTTCCCTGACCGTGCAGGTTAGTCGATGGTCAGTCGATGATGTGGAGATCGACGGCGGGCCGCGGCGGTGCAACGACCGTCTCGGTGGCCCAACCGAGGTAGATGATCGCGGTGACGTGCGTGCCCGGTTCGAAGCGGCACAGCTCGGCGACGACGTCGTTGGCGCCCTTCGGACACGAACCCCAGTAGGTGGCGAGACCGTGGGCGGTGGCGGCGAGCAGCAGGTTCTGCACCCCCGCCGCACTCGCGTCGCGGTTCTCGGCGGTGCGCAGCTCGGTGTCGCCGACGTCGGAACCGACCACGAGCGTCGCCGGTGTGCGCAGGTACTTGCCCCGGGCTTTGGCGACCTTCTCCGGTGGGTCGCCGTGGGCATCCATCGCGTCGGCGATGGCGTTGCCGAGCGTCGCCCGGCCGTCGCCCTCGACCAACGCGAACCGCCACGGCCACGTTCGCTTGTGGTTCGGAGCCCACATCGCCAGTTCGCACAGCGAATTCACGAGATCGTGGGGAACGGGACGATCGTGGTCCACGAGCATCGACGTCCGTCGCGATCGGATGAGAGCGGCGAGTTCTTCCGGTGTCACCCGAACATCATGCCGGGCCGTTGATGTGACCGACCACGAGGTCCGTCCATCGCCGCCACAGCTGCGGTGGGTAGTCGTGCCCCATCCCCTCGATCAGCTCGAACCGCGCCCCCGGCACGAGCTCTGCCGTCCTGCGACCACCGCTCTGGTCGATGAGCGTGTCCCGGTCGCCGTGGATGACCAACGTGGGCACCGTGACCGCCTTCAACGCCTCGCCGCGCGACCCGCTCGCACCGACGGCCATGAACTGACGACCGGTTCCGCCGGGGTCGAAGCGGCGGTCGAACGCCGCCTCCGCAGTGGCGCGCCACCGTGCTTCATCGGCGAAGGCCGGGCTGCCCCACTCGCGCAGGCCGGCGATCGAGCTCTGCACGTACTCCTCGAGGGTGGTGGCGGGCGGCGCGGTGAGCAACTGGAACGCCCGGCCGCTGGACTCTCCGAATCCGGGCTCGCCGGTGCGGCTCATCACCGAGGTCATCGTCAGCAGCCGTTCGGGGTGCTCGATGGCCATCGTCTGCACGATCATGCCGCCCATCGACAGTCCCATCACGTGAGCACGGTCGACGCCCAGTGCGTCCAGCACCGCGACGGCGTCGTCGGCCATGTCGGTGAGCGTGTAGTGCGCGCCGGGGAGGTGGGAGCTGAGGCCCATGTCGCGGTTGTCGAAGCGCACCACCTGCAAGCCCTCGGCGGCGAACATCTCGCACCACTCGACCGGGTAGTTGATGCACTGGCTGCCGAGGCCGTTCACCAGCAGCAGCGTCGGGTTCGACGGCTCGCCGAACACCTCATAGTAGATCGTGACCATGCCGTTTTCGTGGCCGGTGCCGTTTTCGTGGCCGGTGCCGTTTTCGTGGCCGGTGTCGTTGGTCGTGGTGGGCATGATCAGGCTCCGAGGATCTCGTTGCGGACTTCGCGCTTGAGGAACTTGCCGCTCGCGTTGCGCGGAAGCGGATCGTCGCGGAACCAGATCTTCGAAGGGATCTTGTAGGCGGCGAGGTTCGCGGCGAGGAAGTGGCGGATGTCGTCGGCGGTCAAAGTGATGCCCGCCTTGGGCACGATGACCGCGACGACCTCCTCGCCGAGCCGATCGTCGGGCAGGCCGAACACGATCGCCTCGACCACGTCGTCGTGGTGGTAGATCGCCGCCTCGACCTCGCTGCAGTACACGTTCTCACCGCCGCGGATCACCATGTCCTTGGCCCGGTCGACGATGAACACCCACCCGTCCTCGTCGATGCGGGCGATGTCGCCCGTGTTCAGCCACCCGTCCTGGATCGCCTCGGCGGTGGCCTCCGTACGGTTGATGTAGCCCTTGATCACCACCGAGCCACGCACGCACAGCACGCCGACGGTGTCGACGCCGGGCGGCAGGTCGTGCCCCTCCTCGTCGACCAGCTTGTAGTCGAGCGTGGGTACCACAGGCCCACATGATGAAGGCTTCGCCAGGTAGAAGCGCGACGAGTTGGCAGTGATGATGCCGTGGGTCTCGGTCATGCCGTAGCCGGTGGACGGCTGCCCCTTCTCCAGTGCGCCGGCGATCTTTCTCACCAGGTCGGGCTGCACCGCCGAGCCGCCGCCGCTGAGGCTGGACAACGAGGACGTGTCGCGCGTGGCGAAGTCGGGGTGCATCAGCAGCTCTCGGCCCATCGTGGGCACACCGGAGAAGTTGGTGACCCGCTCGCGTTCGATCAGCTCGAGGGCCCGCGCCGGATCCCACTTGTAGGTGAGCACGATCTTCGCCCCGCTCGCCGTCGCGGGATGGAGCAGGCAGTTGCACGCGGTCACGTGGAACAGCGGGGTAGGGGCCATGAACACCGGCGGCAGGGGCGCGGGCGCCGGCCCGGCGGAGGCCGGCATGTCGCCCGCGGCGACAGCCTTGGCCTCGGCGCTGGCGATCGCCGTGGTCATGTACACGAGGTTGAGGAGGTTGTGCACCGACCCGCGGTGGGTGAGCTGCGCGCCCTTCGGGAACCCGGTGGTGCCCGAGGTGTAGAAGATCGTCGCGTCGTCGTCGGGATCGATGTCGGCGGCGGGAAGGGTGCCCGGGTCGGCGGTCGCCATCACGTCGGTCCACCGCGTTGCATTGTCCGGCAGAGCCCGCTCGGTGCGCACGGAGACGACGTGCATCGGGTGGGGCAGGCGGACCCGAACGGCGTTGAGTACGTGACCCACTCGCTCGAGGCGCTCGTCGTCCACGATGAGCACGCGCGGGTGACTGTCGTCCAGCGCGTACTCCATCTCACTCGGTGTCCACCACGCGTTCATGCCCACGCACGCCGCGCCGAGGCACACCGTCGCCCAGTAGCCGACCACCCATTCCGGGTAGTTGCGCATGGCGAGCGCGACGCGGTCGCCGCGCTGCACACCCTGGGCGGCGAGGTGGTGCGCCAACCTGCGTACCTGCGACTGGATCTCGGCGTAGTTGTAGTGCTCGTCCTCGTAGACGATGTACCCCTTGTCGCCGTGACCGGCGGCCGCCTCCCACAGCAGACGCATCGTGGGCGGCGCGGAGGCGAAGACGCGAATCGGAACCCCCCGCACTTCGATCGTGTTCATGGCGAAGGGTGAACCGGGGGCTTCGAGCTCCGCGCGAGCGGCCTTGTAGTGGTCAATCACGGCGGTGATCATTGCCGAACGGCCGTGACCGGCGCCACGTGGGCCCGTGAGGCTAACTTCGGAACCCGATGGGAGCGGAGCGACTGCGAGTTGGATCGGACGGCGTGACCCGCTGCTGGTGGTGTGGCGACGACCCGTTCTACCAGGCGTACCACGACGACGAGTGGGGGCATCAGGTCACCGACGACACCCGACTGTTCGAGAAGATCTGCCTGGAGGGCTTCCAGTCGGGGCTGGCCTGGATCACCATCCTGCGCAAGCGCGAAGGGTTCCGGACGGGGTTCGCCGGCTTCGAACCGGCCACGGTCGCCGCGTTCGGTCCCGACGACGTGCAACGCCTCGTCGCCGACGCCGGCATCGTGCGCCATCGCGGCAAGATCGAGAGCACCATCAACAACGCAAGTCGAATGCTGGAGATCACTGCCGAGTTCGGCTCACTGCACGCATACGTGTCGCAGTTCCGTCCGGCGCCGACGCAGCTGTCCACGGACGGCGAGCTCCGCTCGACCTGCCCCGAGAGCATCGCGATGTCGAAGGATCTGAAGCGCCGTGGGTGGTCGTTCGTCGGCCCGACCACCGTGTACGCGTTCATGCAGGCGATGGGCCTGGTGAACGATCACATCGTCGGATGCGAGCGGAGCGAGTAGTTGCGCGAACGAATGCTGCTGCGCTCCCTCGACGACGTCGTCACCGATGAGTTCCGGCCCGACGTCGAAGGTCTCCGTGCGATCGCGGTGCTCCTTGTGGTGCTGTTCCACGCCGGCATCACCCGCATGGCGGGCGGCTTCATCGGCGTCGACGTGTTCTTCGTGCTCTCGGGCTTCCTCATCACCCGACTGTTGCTGCGCGAGCTGCATCGCACCGGCAGCCTCTCGCTGCGCTCGTTCTGGGCCCGAAGGGCGCGCCGGCTGCTGCCCGCATCCGTCCTCGTGGTCGTCGCGACCCTCCTCGCGGCGCACTGGATGCTGCCGCCGCTGTCGCAGCAGACGCTGGGCCACGACGCCATCGCCGTCGGGCTCTTCGTCGTCAACTGGCGCTTCGCCGTACAGCTCGGCGACTACTTCGGCGCCCAACTGGGTGCAGCCAATCCGTCGCCGCTGCTGCACTTCTGGTCGCTGGCCGTGGAGGAGCAGTTCTACCTCGTCTGGCCACCCCTCATGCTGCTGGTCAGTCGCAAGCCGCGGCACTACCGTCGGTTGCTGAGCCTGGTGGTCGTGGCGATCATCGTCGCGTCCGTGGCGACCTCGGTGATCATGACGCGATCGAACCCGACGTGGGCGTTCTACCTCCTTCCCGCGCGGATGGGCGAGTTGCTCGCCGGCGCCGGTGTCGCGCTGGCGGCACCGTTCATCCGCACCGCGGATGCCACGGTTCGTGCCCTGTGCGGCTGGATCGGACTGACGATGATCGTGGTCGTGGCGTTCGGGTACAGCAACGCGATCGCGTTTCCCGGCATCGCCGCCGCCATCCCGGTCGCGGCGACCGTGCTGGTCATCGTCGCTGGAGGCTCGGGCACGCCGGCGTGGTCACCGTCGCTCCTGCTCGACCTGGCGCCGCTGCAGTGGATCGGTCGGCACTCGTACGCGATCTACCTGTGGCACTGGCCGGTGCTCGTCCTGGCGGAGGCCCGCTGGGGACCCTTGGGGGTGCTCGGCAAGACGGTGGCCGTGCTGGTGGCGCTGGCCCTGTCGGCCGTGTCGTTCGCGCTCATCGAGAACCCCGTGCGCCGCTCGACGTGGGTGGTCGAGCGGCCTCGCCGGGGCATCGTGCTCGGCGCTCTGCTGTGCACCATCACGCTCGTCGCCGCCTCGGTGGTGCTCACTGCGGTGCCCAGCCTGGACACTGGGGTGGAGGCCGCCGCGCCGTCGTTCGGGGTCACGACCACGCGGCCCGGTCGAGCCGGCGACCCCACCTCCACCCCTGCCGACGGCAGCGCGCGCCCGTCGTCGACCACCCCGTCGGGCGGGGGTACCAAGCTCGACGCCCTGATCGCATCGATCCAGCCGCTGCTGCAGAAGGGATTGGCCACCCAGGTCGTGCCGTCGAACCTCAAGCCGTCGCTGAGGAAGGCCGTCGACGACAAGGCGAAGCTCTACGCGGACGGCTGCGTGGACATCGGCGGCGACTCGCACCTGGCCGACTGCCGATACGGGAACCTGAGCTCCTCGACGGTGATCGTGCTCTACGGCGACTCGCACGCGGCCCATTGGTTCCCGGCGGTGGAGAAGGTGGCCATCGATCACAACGTGCAGCTCGTCGTGTTCACGAAAGGCGGCTGCCCGGACGCCGAGGTCCAGATCATCCCGCCCGGCGGGTTGACTCAGTCGTGCCCCGCGTGGCGCGACAGGGTCGTCACCAGGATCCAGGAGCTCCATCCGGCGATGGTGATCATGTCGTCGTCGTACCACTACCCGAACGCCGACGACGAGTGGCGCACGGGCATCGATCGGATCGTCGCTCGGCTCGCGCCGCTCACTCCCGACCTGGTGGTGCTCGGCGACAACCCCGGTGCGTCGGCGGTGCCGGCGACCTGTCTGTCGCAACACCTTCGCGACGCGACGTTCTGCATCAACAAGCGCGACAAGGGCGTGAAGCTGGGTCGCGTCGACGCGGAGAAGGCGGCGACGCACGCTCACGGGGCGCGGTACATCGACACCAGCAACTGGTTGTGCACGGCCGACGCGTGCCCGGTGATCGTGGGCAACGTCCTGCTCTTTCGCGATGCGAACCACCTCAGCACCACCGCCGCGAAGCTGCTCACGCCGCTGCTCGACGAAGCCCTGTACCCGACGTGAGCTCGACCACCGAGGGGACTTCCATGCGTCGTGTCGCCACTCTCGGCCTGCGGCTCGT
>JAYVMH010000238.1:0-6523 GCA_043759015.1 Actinomycetota bacterium | reverse complement strand
CGGTGGCGTACTTCGCCGGCGTGGGCGAAGGCGATGAAGCGGCGCAGGTCGTGGAGTGCTTCGCCCCGGTTGAGTTGGCGTTGCATCCGGCGGCGGTGGTCGATGTCGCTGTACCAGCGCAGCGTGTGCACGGTGCGTAGCAGCTTGCCGTGCTCGACGAGTGCTCGGGCAAGGGGATGTTGGCGTGATCCGGCTTGAAGGCGGGCGACGACGAGCGACGCGGTGGCGTGGCCTGTCTTGAGGGACGCGCCGAGGCGTTGCAGGTCGTCCCAGTGCTCGGCGATCACGTCGGTGCGGGCCGGGTGGGCCAGGAGCGGGCCGGCTCGCCGCCAACGCTGGTAGCGCCCGGCGGTGTGGGGTCGCCAGAGGCGGTGTTCGGTGAGTCGGGCGATGCGGGGTGAGAGGCGGAGCCCGACGAGGTCGTAGAGCCCGAAGGTGAGCAGGGTTTGGCCGTGGGTGTCGGTGGTGTGCTCAGCGATCGGCAGTTCGGTGGTGTTCCCGAGGATGCCGTCGAGGGTGTAGGTGGCGTCGCGGTCGGTGGTGACGATCACCTGGGTGCCGTAGGTGGTGTGCTGATCCGAGACGTGGGTGTACTGGGTGACGCCTTCATCGACGAAGTAGCGAGATAGGCGCCGGGCGGTGAGCGACTGGCCGCGCATCGGCAAGCGCATCCCGTCGGATGACGACAGGGTGCCGCCGCCCCACACCGTGGCCAGCGGCTGGCGATGGTGGGCGTCGACGATCGCGGTGTTGGCGGCGCGCACGGTGTCGTCGCGCAGGTACCAGCGGGTGGTCCAGGTGAGGGTGTCGGCGCTGATGCCGGTGAGATCGGCCATCCGCTCGACACCCAGGTTGCAGGCTTGGGCCAATACCGCGGCGTACAGGTTGCGGCGATGCTCGAGCGGATCGATGCGTGGGCTGCTGCCGGCGGCGTGGGTGAGGTGATCGCTGAAGCGGGTGTGGGCGTCGATCTCGATGAGCAGATCGGTGATCGGTACCCGTGGCAGTCGAGCAGCGAGCAGTTCCCGTTGGGCGATGACGTCGGGGTCGACCGTTTCGGCCGGGAGCGGTGACATCTTCAGTTGGCCGTCGGCGTCGAGGGCGATGAGGCCGTCACTGTTGGCGAGCAGTTCGTCGACGCGGCCGAGGTGATGGTCGAGTTCGGCGTCGAGGGCGTTGAGCCGTTCGGTGTACGTGGAGGGTTGGCCGCTGAGCGCAGCGAGCTCGTCGCGCACGGACGGCCACACGACCGGTGAGATGAGGTAGGAGGAGGGGTCACGGTAGCGGCGCGACCCGTGGACCCAGATCTCGCCGGAACGTAGCCCGTCGCGTAGTTGGTAGAGGGTGGCGAGCTCCCAGTAGTGCCGGCGGCGGGTGTCGTCGCCGGCGGCGGTGGCCTCATCGAGGTAGCCCCGCCAACGCGTCGGGATGAACCCTGCTGGTGCGTCGACGGGTAGGCGGCGCAGACCGTCGCGGTTGAGCTGTTGCAGGAGCTGCACGGCGCCAAGGAGCTCGCTGCCGGCGACACTGGCGGCGAAGTCGAGCACGGCCATGACGTGAGGGGCGAAAGAGCGGATGTGGCTGTAGCGGGCCTCCAGCAACGCGAGCACACCGCCGTCACGGCGCCGTCGTTCCCCGAGCGGTCGTACCGCATTGGTGAGGCGGTCGTGGTCGAAGGCGCGGATGCGGTGGCCGACGGTGATGTCGTCGGCGGTGTCGTCCAAGACGACGGTGAGGATCTCGTCCAGTAGATCGAGTCGTTCAAGGTCGGCAACGGCGAGGTCGAAGCGTTGCTCGGCGACGATGTGACGGACACGATGATCGGTGCCGGCCAGGGCCAGGTCGTACTGCTGGATGATCTCGTCGATCACCTGGCTGGTCGCGACCAGCACCCAGGCGATCAGGGTCGGGTACCGCTCGAGCGGCTCGAGACGTCGCAGCGCGGCCGGGCTGGAACGTCGGGCGATGCGCGCCAGGTGTCGTTGCCGTTCCGGTGGGATGACACCGCTGAGATCTGCGGGCAGATCGATCGCGTTGAGGCGGCCAAGTTTGGCGACCTCGGTCTTGATCGCTTCCGGGGCGGCGCTCGTGGCGCCGCTGCTGATCCACACGATCGGCGCCACCCCCTGTGCCGGATCGTGCTCGCAGAGCCGTCGAGGGCGGCGGTGAGGATGTCGGTGAGGAACGCCCGGCAGCGCACGTACACCTCGGCGGTCGCCCGTCGTCGTGCCGAGGCCACGGCACGCTGCAACCGATCGAGTCCCGGCCGCACGATCCGTTCAGACCGCAGGTGGCCGAGAGCCAGACCGAACAGCACCGACGGGTCGTCGTGTTCCATCGCCCGCTCGGTGAGCGAGTCACCGAGCGACTTCCACTCGCCACGCCCGCACGGCCGCCACCCCGCATGCGCGATCACCTCGGCAGTGTCAGCCTGGCGGGCCCGTACCCCGATCGTGGCGTAATCGGCGAGTGCACCGGCGTCGATACCGACCGTGGCGGCGATCCGCTCGACGACCGACATTGGCGCCCGGGTCGGGTCCGGTAGGTGGCCGAGCCAGCTCAACGCGCCGATCGACACGCCCACAGCGAGGCGGGTGCCGGGTTGGCGGCGTTGACGGATCCAGCGGACATCATCGATGGACAGCGTGAAGTGGGCGGCAAGATCGCCGTGGTCGATAGCGGCCGGCCACCCATCGAGCGCAGCCCGGTCGACCTCGGTGAGGAACCGTGTCGCCATCGCCGCTACGAGACGTCCAAGACGGCCTCAACGGCGGCGTCACGGTCGGCTTCCGATGGCAGGCTGTAGCGGCGGGTCGTGTCGAGCCGGCGGTGCCCGGCGATCTCGGCTACCAACACCACATCGGTGCCAGCGCGGACCAGGTTCGTCACGCAAGTGTGACGCAAGACGTGGGCCGACACCTCCACGCTGGCGTCGGCGGCGAGACGACGCAACACCAGATCAATGGCCCGTCCGGTCATCGACGACCGGGTTCGAGACAACCACAACCCGCTCGGCGGGTCGTCGAGATCGCCGACCAGGACCGCCCTGGCCCGCAGCCACTCACCGAGCGCCTCGCGAGCCGCCGAGTTGAGCGGCACCTGGCGGGTGTCGTCACCTTTGCCGTTGCGGACCGTCACCCGGCCCCGCCGGGCGGTCACCGCGACGTCGTCGACCTCCAACGCGGCGAGCTCACTCAACCGGAGCCCCGCATAGATGAACACCGCGGCGATCGCCCGATCACGCGGGGACGGGCAGCGCTCCACTGCCCGCAGGAACCGGCGTTGCTCGTCCGGCGCCAACGACTTGGGCGCGACCGCCGCCAACACCTCGCGCCGCACCGTGTGCCCACCCGCCGGCTGGGTGCGGAAGAAACTGTCCAACGCGGCCAACGCCTGGTTCACCGACGCCGGTTTCCACCGCTGGCGGGTCTTCACGAACCGCTTGTAGTCCCGTACGGCCCGATCCCGAACCGATGCGTCTCGTAACACTTGCTCGCCGTGCCCACCATCGACGAGCCACCCGACGAAGACCTCCACCTGACCCAGGTAGGCGGCCCGGGTCCTCACCGCCAGCGGCTGACGACCCAGCCACCGCCCGTAGGTCGCCACCACGGCCTGCCCGTCCAACACCCGTGACCCGGTCCTCGCCCTGTTAGAAGAAGCCATGACCGGACCCTAGCGGCCAGACAGCAACCGCCTTAGACGAAGCCCACCTGGCCTGTGCTACCACTAACCAATATTAGAAGAAGCATGTTCCTCGCATCTGGCGTCGATGAACAGCCGACCCCTAGGGGAGGGATTTGTGGCGGCCCCGGCCATCGGGATCGGTCTTGGACCGGCGGATGTGCACGAGGAGGCCTTCGGGGCGGGTCTCGAGGTCCTCCGCGTTGAGGGCGGCGAGTTCGCTGCGGCGGAAGGCGCCGACGTAGCCGGCGAGGAGCAGGGCCCGGTCCCGGCGGCCCCGCAGGTCGTCGCCAGCGACAGCAGCGAGTTGTTGGATGTCGGTGGTGCCGAGGGGTCGGGCTTGGCGGGGGGCGGTGCCTTTGGTGCGGCGCAGCCCGGCGAGGGTGCGGCGCACGTGTTCGTGGTCGATGGGGTTGGCGAGGCCGGCGAGACGGTGGGTTTTGCCGATGGCCATGGCGGCGCGCTGCACGACCAGCGCCCGCGGTCGCACCGTCCACTTCCACCAGCACCACCGGCTCCTCGCCGCCGCCCGCCGCCAAGCCGACACACCCGAGTTCGACACCGTCTACCGGCGGCACCGGCCAATAGTCGAACGGACCCTCGCCTGGTTCGTCCGCGACGGTCACCGCAAGGTCCGCCACCGCGGCATCGAACGCAACCGGATCACTGCTGGCATCCGCGCCGGCGCCGTCAACCTCCAACACCTCGGCAACCTCGGACTCCACTGGGACAACGACCACTGGGCTCTCGCACCAGGCTGACCGCACCCGAGGGGGCTCCTCGCCTCTCAGCCACGACCGAGGTCACCGGCACCACATGAGACGGCGCGGGCAGACGGTCAACGACACCAGCCGCGATGCCCACCTCGGCGCGCCCGCAGCCACCGATCGAGGCCTTGCTCAGCAGTCACCTAGCCATCGCCGTCGCCCGTGCCAGGGTGGCGGAACCGGTTAGGGGCGGTTAGGGGTCGCTTCCCAGAACGCGGTGAGCACTTCGTCGACCAGACCCTTGATCGTGGTCCACAGATCGGTGGTGAACGTGACGGCGTCGCGATGCTCGCTGAAACACAACGTCGAGACATGCACGATGCGTTGGGGCGACCGGTCAGGGAACGAGAGGCGCACCCTTCCTGCCGTGTCGACCGTCGCGCCAGCATGGGGGCTGCGGATCAGCGCCGCGTGCACCGTGAAGTTGGCCAACACCCTGACCTCACCGAAAGGACCGGTGACGCAATCGCTGCGAAGCTGGTGCACGCGTGACCGCAGCGTGCCCAGCGTCAACGCCGGGAGCAGCCCCTGACGGCGCAGACCGCTCCTGGGTGGTGGCTGGCGTTCCAGGCGCTCATCCACGATCCGAGCCCACGACATCACGTCGGCCAAGGCGTACCACGCCCCCTCCGCGGAGCCGATGCCCTGCACCGTCTCGGTCGTCGACCGGAAACCATGCCCGGTCGCGTACTCCTGCAGTCGCCGAACCTCACCGAGGAATCGTTCGACCGCGTGTTCAACACCACCGGCGGCCACGACGAGATCTTCAAGCAACGCGGCGTACAGCTCACCGGCCACTTCACCATCGGTTGCCATCCGATCGGGACCACCACTGAGCTGACGGACCATGGTATTCATGACAACACGCACCTCGTCATGGCCCTCGTAGTTCCCGGGGACCGGATCCCACAGCTCCGCCGCCGATCCCAGCCGGGCCCGCTGACCGGGCGGGAAGTTCATCCGGTGAAACCACTCTGCGGCACCAGACGACATCCGAAGCACCGTAGCTCCCGGTGATCGACTACCTCCCCGGTCGACCACCGCGACCCGATCGATCGATCGACGCCTTGGCACTCGCGTTCGTCAACCGTGCCCTCTCGTATCGCTTCAGTGATCGCGCTCCGCTTGGACTTCGCGGCCGCAGTAGCGGCATAGCTTGGCCGCGGGAAGGATGAGTTCAGCGCACCACGGGCAGGCGACCCGGCCGTTGGCGCGCTGAAGCACGCCATACCCGGCGCCGAGCCCGTCGGTGGTTGGTGGCGGCAGTGGCGGATTGTCAGTCCACACGCCGGCTTGACGGGGCGCCTGTTCTTGGGAACAACCGAGCAACGCGATGACTACCAGGCCAATCGGGCCGAGGACCATACCGAGCACGATCCCGGCGTCACCGCGACCCTTCGGCTTGCCAATCGCCCAGCCGATCAGGCCGAAGATCGCCACCACGCTGCAGAAGATGATCCAGCCCCGTGCAGCGTCACTCATCCGCCGCCGCCGATCGCTGCAGCGGCAGAGCCCACGCGTTCATGCACGCGTTCTATGGTGAGCTACCGGGCAGACGTGCTGATTGCCGCCGTCGATGCCCGGGTCCACTTCAAACCGATGCCCGAAACAGCGGCGCGCAATGCAGGCCAGGCCGATGGCCGTCTTCGTCGACGGCGCTCATGGTCGTTCGGCCGTTTCGGCCGTTCGCGACAAACCCCTCGTTCGTCCGTCTCCCGCAGTGACCATCACTTCGGTAGACCAGCCGCCAGTTCGTGTAAGGCCTCGATGAGAAGAACGTGAGCCTCGGAATCGGCGCTAATCAAGACGCGCAGGCCACCTTGGAAGAACTCACCTGTGGCATAACTGCCGTCGTCGGAGACAACCGCGTGCTGACTGCTCGTGAGCTCAACCAGCTCGACTGAGAACTTCGGATTGCTACCGGGGGTGTTTTTCAAGAAGTTGAAGTTATCGATAATCGCAGAGTCCGGCAACGTAACCATTCAGGTATCGCGCGTGGGCGCGCGTGTGTTCGGTAGGTTGCGGGTGTGCGGGTCTGGTGGGGTGTCGGGTGAGCGACGTGTCGCCGGGCG
>JAYVMH010000237.1:0-3019 GCA_043759015.1 Actinomycetota bacterium | reverse complement strand
CCCGTCTGCCCGAGCTCGGGGACCACCGCGCGGCGCTCGCCGCGCTGGCCGATCGTCGGTCGCACATGGCCGGGGCGCAACAACGCATCGACGCAGCGATCGCCGGCATCGAGGCGGCGGAGCACGCGGCCGGCGACCTCACCACCAAGCGCACACGGCTGGAGGGTCAGCTCAAGACCATCATCGCGCCACGTGAGGCGGAAGCCCTGATGAGCCAGATCGCCACGCTCAACGCACACCGCAGCGACCTCGACGACCAGGAGCTGGTCGCGCTCGACGAACAGGGCGAGGGCGAAGCGCAGTTGGCCGCGCTCGCTGTCGGCCTGCCTGAGCTCGAAGCTGCAGCCGCTGCGACCGAAGCGGCATTGCGCCTCGTCACGGCCGAGCTGGACACGGAGGAGGCGTCGCTGCGTGAACGCAGGCCAGCGGTGGCGGCCGTGCTGAGCGCCGCCGAGCTCGCCGCCTACGACCGAGCGCGGCAGCACTTCGACGGAGTTGCGATCACGCGTCTGGAAGGGCACCGCTGCCAGGGTTGCCACCTCGACCTGTCGCCGGCGGAGATGGATCAGGTGAAGGCGGTTCCCGAGGGCTCGCTGCCCGAATGCCCGCAGTGCGGGCGTTTCCTGGTGCGCTGATGTTGCTCTGGTTCCTCGGGACCGCGCTCGCCACGGTGTGGTACGTGTTCACCGACCCGCGGTTCGACTATCGATTGCTCCTCGTCGGAGCGCTGCTTCCCGACATCATCGACGTGCCAATGGGTCACGCGCGTTGGGCGCACAGCCTGACGGTGGCGGTCGGCACCCTGGCCGCGGCGATGCTCGTCACCGCCGGCCGCAAGCCGGTGCGACGTCTGCTCCTGGGCCTGCCGATCGGGATGTTGCTGCACCTCGGGTTCGACGGCGCCTTCGCGAGCACGAAGGTGTTCTGGTGGCCGTTCGGCGGGAACTGGGGTGCCGTGCGCGTGCCGTCGCTGGAGCGGGCGTGGTGGTTGAACGCCGTGCTGGAGCTGGCGGGCGCCGCGTTGCTGCGCTGGGCGTGGCGACGATTCGACCTCGGCGATCCGACTCGGCGCGCACAGCTCGTACGCCACGGCACGTTGACCGATCGCCGCGGTGCCTCGGGCGCTGCTCCGGCGGGTCGACGTCGGGTGTGATTCACTGAGGTCGTGCTCACCCTGGTGCGTCATGCGCGAACCGAAGCCAACGCAAGCGGACGCCTGCAGGGCCGGCTGGATCTCCCGCTCGACGCGGTCGGTCTCGAGCAAGCGGCGGCGTTGACGCGCCTCGTGCACTCCGTGGACCGCGTGATCTGTTCACCGATGTTGCGAGCTCGCCAGACCGCGAAGGTCTTCGGCATGGAAGCGAGCATCGACGAACGGTGGCAGGAGGTCGCGTACGGCGAGTACGAGGGAACACGCATTGCCGACGTGCCTCCCGACATCTGGCAGCGATGGTTGTCCGACGCCGACTTCACCCCTCCGGGCGGGGAGAGCCTGCGCACGCTGGGCAGCCGCGTCTTCTCCGCGTGCGACGACCTGGTCGAGGAAGCTCAGTCTCGCCACGTCGTGGTGGTGACCCACGCGACTCCCGTGAAGGCCGCCATGGCATGGGCGCTCGGCGTCGGCATCGAGATCACCTGGCGCAGCCATGTCGACCAGGCCTCGGTCACCCGCGTGGTGATGCGCGAGCGCGGCCCTGCGCTTTCCGTGTTCAACCTCGTCCCTCACTGAGGGGACGCTGATCTTCTGGTCGATGGCTCAGGGCTTGGCCAGGTCCATCGTCCAGTAGATGACGCCTGCCGCGTTCTTCGCGGCTGCGACGCCGATGTCGACGTACGCCGGGTTGAGGATGTTGTCGCGGTGGTGGGGACTGGCCATCCAAGCCGCCATCACCGATGCACAGCTGCCTTGGCCGGCGGCCACGTTCTCGCCGTAGGCGTGCCACGTGTAGCCCTGCGCCGTGATCCGTGTGCCTGCAGTCGAGCCGCCTGCACCCGTGTGCGTCATCGTGCTGATGCTGGCCTGGTAGTTGCTGTGACCCTGTGCCGCGGCCTGGACGCGACTGTCCAGCTTCACGGGTGCGAGGCCGGCGTTGGCACGCTCGACGTTCGTACGGGCGATGCAGTCGGCGGCGACGCTCACCGCTGGGGTCGGTGCCGGCGCGGGCGCGGGCTTCGGCTTGGCGACCGCTTTGATGGTGGCCGGCGGAGGTGGCGGAACCGTGATGGCGGCCAGCGTTGTGGGCACGGCGGTGGTGATGATGCCGCGAGGGGCGACATTGACGAGCTCCCATGCCGGCCTGGTGCGCGACGCCACCGTGCTGGTCGTCGCGCTGCCCGCGGGGCTGGCGGCGGCGAAGCCCGGGTTGGGCCCGGGTCGGGTGATGCTCTGCGTGGAGTGCACCCCCGCCGCCGTGGCTGACGGGTGGTGTCCAGCGGCGAAGACGGTGGTCATACCGAAAACGGCCGCGACGAAGGTGATGATGACAATGACGCGACTGCCGCGCATGGTTTCCCGCCTCTCTTTCCAGTCCGGCCCGCTGGATGATGTTTCGCCACCTGATGTATCGCCACGTCGGGGCTCCGACACCACGACTTGCAACGAAACCGTAACATTAGCAGGGGCGCGACCAGATGTTCGCGAAGTCTCGTCCTCAATTCGTCACAATTTCCTCAGGTGGCTATCTCGGTCGGCGCCCGCCATACGCAAGAACCTCGCTCTCTGTCACAACGGGTAGCACGACGCTCGTGCTTGGGCTCAGGTGGTGAGTGCAACGGCTCCCTGATGTGGGAGGTGCTGCGTGGTTCGGCCTGGTTGTCGTTATGGGGGTACGGGTGGGGGGATGCCGGTGGACCCGGTGCCCGCCATCCTCGGCCTGCGAGCGATGTACTTCCTGCTCGCCAACGCCAAGGAGCGGTTCCGCTACCTGTCCCACGCGCTCGGTGGCATCCTCGTATTCGTCGGCGTCAAGATGGCCGCCGCCCACTGGTTCCACCTCAACACGTACCTGTCGTTGTCGAT
>JAYVMH010000236.1:0-6526 GCA_043759015.1 Actinomycetota bacterium | reverse complement strand
GACGTCGACGGCGGCGGGTCGACGTTCCATGGTGATGCACTGTCGCGCGTTCAGCTCGTTCGGATCAACGGATCAGTGGCCGGTGAGGGCGCTGGTGTCGACGTTCCCGACGGCGAAGAACCCCAACGCACCCTTGCCCGGATTTGCGAACTTGTGGGTGACGAACGGGTACAAGCCGTCCTCGGAGAACGTGAACTCGACGAAGCCACCCTGGGCAGGCTGCAGATCGAGGACCTGCGAACCGCCGTGCGTGGCGTCCGGCCGCAGCAGGTAGGCGCCTTCCTTGAACACGGTGTCGAACACGGTGCCGACGATGTGGAACGCCGAGTTCTCGTTCGGGCCGTCGTCCATCACCCACATGCGGTAGCGCTTGTCCCTCTCGACGTGGATCGGGGCGAACTTGTACTGGCTCCAGTAGCCGTTGAACACGACGGCGTCCCACTTCGAGGCGATCATCTTGGTCAGATCGCCCGGCTGGCCTTCAGGACCCAGGTAGAGCTCGCCCTGCATGATCACGAACTCCTGGTCGACCGTCGCCAGGCCGGGGGGGTCGATGATGATCGCGCCGTACATGCCGTTGCCGATGTGGTGCAGCGCCGGTGCAGTGCCGCAGTGGTACATGTAGACGCCGGCGTAGCCCGCCTTGAACTCGTAGACCAGTGATTCGCCAGGTTTGATGGTGCGCATCTCGTCGCTCCAGGCCACCTTGCTGGCATGGAAGTCGATCGAGTGACCCATCGTGCCCTTGTTGGTGAGCGTGATCCGGAACGTGTCGCCGACGTTGCCGTGGAGCACGGGTCCGGGCACCGTACCGTTGAACGTCCACATCAGCTGCGTCACGCCCGGAGCGACCTCGATCTTCTTCTCGATGGCGTTCATCGCGACTTCGTGAACCGACCCGGAGGCAGGCGGATCGAGCTTTGGATCGCGGGCGGTCCAGTCGTGCGCCGGCGTCTTGGTGCCGTCGATCTTCGCGCTGTGATCTGCGGGCGCAGCGGTGACGGTGCCGGCACCACCACCGTTCCCCGCCGCCGCGCTCGAACCTCCGAGCACGTGGATGGCCAACTGCATGCCGGCCTCCTTGTGGCCGGCGACGGTGCACCACGCCGACGTGTCGGAGGTGAACGGCCCGATCTGGATGTCGGTCTTCGCGCCCGGGTCGACCAGCGACGCGCCGGTGGTTCCGTCGACCTTGAAGTCGTGCTGCAGCGCCCCCTTGTTGGTCAGGTGGACGGTGATCACCTTGCCGACGGGGACGTCGACGCTCGTCGGTGTGATCGAGATGTCGGCCAGCGTCACGTTGAAGTCGGTCGTCCCGCCCGACACCGGCGCGGCCGAACCGGTGTTGCTGCGATTGTTCGCGGCGAACGCGATGCCGACCACGCCGAGGATGAGGGCGAGCACCCCCACGATGAACGTGATGACCCACCAGCCGTCGCCGTTTCGTTCTTCGGTCATGATCCCTCCGCCCCTCTCCCACCCGGGTTATTTAGAGCTTTGTGTCTAAATATTCTCCGGGAGGAGCAGCGAGGACAGGGCCGAAGGTCCTCGGCATCTACGCTCGGACCATGCCCATCCACATCCGTGCCGACGTCGGCGACTATGCCCCCGCAGTGCTCGTGCCGGGCGATCCACGGCGGGCGAAGTACATCGCCGAGACGTTCTTCGATCCCGGGTTCCGCGTCGTCAACGAAGAGCGCGGGGCACTCGGCTTCACCGGCACCTACCGCGGTTCACCGATCAGCGTGCAGTCGGTCGGCATGGGCTGCGCAAGCGCGGGCATCTACTACAACGAGCTCATCCAACTCGGCGCGACTCGCATCATCCGCGTCGGCACCGCGGGAGGCCTGGCTCCCGGCCTGCGCATGGCCGACACGGTCGTGGCGATCAGCGCCACGGCCGACGACCCGGTCGTGCTGCAGATGACCGGTGGCGAGGCCCACGCCCCGACCGCATCGTGGAGCCTGGTGGAGCGCGCCGTCGCCCGCGCCCGCGACGCCGGGGCACGGGTGCACGTCGGCCCGATCGTGTCGAGTGGCCTGTTCTACGACCCGCGCAGCGGCATGATGCAGCGCTGGGCGGAACGGGGTCACCTCGCCGTCGAGATGGAGGCCGCGATGCTCTACACGCTGGGAGCGTTGCACAAGATCGAGACGCTGTGCCTGTGCACGATCAGCGACCTCATCGTCAACGAGCAGAACGCCGAGCGGATCAGCGATGCCGAGCTCAAGGTCGGCGTCGACCGGATGATGGAAGTTGCGTGCGGGGTTGCGATCGGGTGACCTGATGAGCAGCGCGCTGGAGCAACGACTGGAGCTGGTGGTTCGCCGAGCGGCCCTCGGGCTGAAGGTCATCGCGGTGCTGCTTGCTCTCGGCACCATCTACAGCGCGTGGACCTCGACGTTCGTCGACCTCAATCAGTTCTTTCCTGGGGCAGGCCCGTCACCTCAGCTCCCGATGCGGGCGAAGATCTCCCAGTTCGCGGGCAACCCCGCTCCCAACGTCGCGTGGTGCTGCCTCGTGTTCGCCGCAGCGGTCGCGTTGCAGATCATGATGGTGCGGCTCGGGCGAACGCAGGCCGAGCCCGCTGTCGGCGACGACACGTTCGACCCACCGATCGTCGCCGAGCGCCCGACTGCCGTGTCCACGGCAATGCCCGATCCACGCGATGTGCTCACGCCGACGATCACGCTCACCGACGACACCGTGTGGCGCCGGTGAGACGGCAGCAAGGGTGATAGCTCGGGAATGATCGACCCCTACAGCTTGGGGCTTCACTGGTTGGGTCTGGACGCCCTCGGGGAACCGTCCCGAATTGGTTGACCCGCCACGACCTGCCGCTCGTGTCACATGATCTTCTGAACGGCGTCAGGTGAATTGTTGACAGGAGGGCCCGAATGCGCGCTGGAATCGCAAGGCGGTCAAGGCGCAGCACCGCTCTCCAGGCAAGGAACAGTGTGACCGAACCCCCGCCGTAGCGATCCAGCTCTGGGCCGGTTCGCGCCGTTGTGTCACCAATTTACCTGACGGTGTTCAGAGGATCATGTGACACAGGGCGCCGTGTCGCGGGTAGCGCCGTTTACCGGAGCCCACAAGCTGTAGGGGGTCAATCATCTCCAAGCCATCACCCCACGCTGTCGAACGTAGAAGGGCTGAGTTCGACAAGACCGCAGCGTCAGATGAGACCGAGATCCTTCACGGCGTCGCGCTCCTCGATGAGCTCCGCCACGCTGGCGTCGATCTTGCCGCGGCTGAACTCGTTGATCTCGAGGCCTTGCACGATCGAGTACGCCCCGTTCGCGCACGTGCACGGGAAGCTCGACATCAGGCCTTCGGGCACGCCGTAGCTGCCGTCGCTGGGTACCGCCATGCTCACCCAGTCGCCGGCGGTGGTGCCAAGGCTCCAGCTGCGGATGTGATCCACCGCTGCGTTCGCCGCCGACGCGGCCGAGGATGCGCCGCGGGCCTCGATGATGGCCGCGCCACGCTTGGCCACCGTGGGCAGGTACGTGTTCGCGTACCACTCGTGGTCGTTCACGGCGTCGTATGCGTTCGCGCCCTTGACCTTGGCGTGGTAAAGGTCGGCGAACTGGGTGACGGAGTGGTTGCCCCAGATCGTCATGTTGGTGACGTCGTTGACGGACGAACCGGTGCGCTGCGCCAGCTGCGACACAGCACGGTTGTGGTCCAGCCTGGTCATGGCGGTGAACCGGCGAGGGTCCAGGTCGGGTGCGTTGTTCATCGCGATCAGCGCGTTGGTGTTCGCCGGGTTGCCGACGACGAGGATCTTGACGTCCTTCTTCGCGTTCGCCCCGAGTGCCCTGCCCTGCGGCTTGAAGATGCCACCGTTGGCTGACAGCAGGTCGCTGCGCTCCATGCCCGCCTTGCGCGGCATCGCGCCGACGAGCAGTGCCACGTCGACATCGCCGAACGCGACGTCCGCATCGTCGGTGCAGACCACACCCGCGAGCAGCGGGAGCGCGCAGTCGTCGAGCTCCATCTTCACGCCGTTGAGCGCGCCGAGGGCGGGCGTGATCTCGAGCAGCTGCAGGATGACAGGGGTGTCGGGGCCGAGCATGGAACCCGAGGCGATGCGGAACAGGAGGCTGTAGCCGATCTGGCCGGCAGCCCCGGTGACGGCGACACGAACAGGAGTGGTCATGGCGCCGAGCGTACGCCGATCACTCTTCCGGAGTGAAAGTCGCTGTGGCTACGGGCCAACGCTCGCAGAGCCCGTCGCGGTGGCGGTCGTCGAGGCTTTCCCGGCCTTGACGGTGGTGGTCGTCGGGGGGATCGTGGAGGTCGTGGTGGTCGACGTCGTGGTGGTGCTCGGCAACACGACCAGGGGCAGGCCCAGCCCGGCGAAGATCAGGTTGGCGTAGAAGTCGGCGGCGAACGCACTGCACGTGACGTGCGTGCCATCGGCGCACAGCGGCACCGGCTGCGACTCGGCGAACCAATCGATGACCTTGACGTTGGGGAACTTGGCGGGCAAGGCGAGGATCTTGGTGTTGTTGTCGTTGATGTAGAACTTCGGTGCGCGCACCGTCATGAAGAAGACGTCGCCCGCATCGGGCGGGATCTCCTTGATGATCGCCGCCAACTGGTCGTCGCTCACCGGCGAGTTCGTGCCCACCTGGATCACCATCTTCGTGCCCTTGCCGATGTCGCCTCCGTCGCGGAGTTGGATGACTGCGTTCTTCACGCCTTCGGGGCCGCGGCTCTCCTTGGCCTGGACCAGCACACCACCCTGGATCAGTTGCGACTTGGCGCCGACCATCACCGACTCACCGATGGCCGCGTACTTCGCCGGCACCTTCGGCACGGTCGTCGGTGGAACGGTGCTGTCCGCGCCCGGCGACGTCGGCAACGCCGTCGTGGCAGGGTCGGTGTTGGCGACAAGCGAACACGCCACGGACCCCACGCAATGCGGGCTGGCCGCCGCCATGCTCGCCGCGCCTGCGCCCAGCATCACCACCACCGTCACCGAGGCGACGAGGTAGCGCGGGTCGCGGCGCAGCGCGAGGTACATGCGGCGCAGCTGCCCGCGCCGGACCGGCATCTCGACCCACCGGTAGCTGAGCTCGGTGATGGGCAACGTGATCGCCATCGCCAGCGCCATCTTCGGCAACGTCAGACCGATCTGCGCCTGCTTGCGGATGATCTGGTAGATCGGCCAGTGGAAGAGGTAGAGCCCGTAGCTGCGCGTGCCGATCCAGTTGAGGACCTTGTTGCCCAGCAACCGCCCGGTCACCGCGTTGAGGTGCGTGGCCGCCGCGATGATGAACAACGTCGCGACACCGGTGAGCAGGAACCCGCCGTGGTACAGCCACGGGTTGTAACGACCGTCCTCCAGCAGGAACATCGCCCACATCAGGTAGCCGAGCACGACCAGACCGACCAGCGCGAGACCGTCGAAGACGCGGGCCTTGTCGCGCAGCGGACCGCGGATGACCGCCATCGGCCGCCACAGCATCGCGAAGCCACCACCGAGCAGCAGGCCACCGGCGCGCCACACCGAGCCGAGGTACAGCGTGTCGTTGACGCTGACGCAGCGACCGGCGATGTGCCAGAAGCCGTTGCTGTTCTCGGTGGTGCACGCCGCGGGCACGAAACCGCCGGCGAACAGCACGCCGACGAGCAGGGCCACCGCCACGCTGGCGATGATCAGCCGGACACCGATGGCCGGCAACGACCGCCGTTTGCGGCGCAGGATCACGACCATCACCAGTGGCCACAGGAGGTAGAACTGCTCCTCCACCGCCAGCGACCACAGGTGACGGAGGGGCACGAACGCCTCGGACGACGCGTATCCCTGGCCGACGATGATCTGGTACCAGTTGCTGACGTAGAAGAGGCCGGCGACGAAATCGCCCCGAACGGACTCGCGGACCACCGGGTAGAAGGCCGTGATGTACACGACCAGCAACGCCATCATCACGTACAGGGCGGGGAGCAGGCGCCGTGCGCGCCGCAGCCAGAACTGGAGAAGATCCACACCACCGGAGAGCTCGTGCTCGCCCATCAGCAGCAGCGTGATGAGGTAGCCGGAGATGACGAAGAACACCTCGACGCCGAGGAACCCGCCATGCAGCCAGGTGTGGTTGGCGTGGTAGATCATCACGCCGATGACGGCGATCGCCCGAAGACCGTCCAGCCCGGGAAGGTAGGGCACACGACTGAGGCCGCCGGACGGCGTGGGGGCAAGGCGTTCCGACATTCGGGTCACCAGTATGGAGGAAGGCAGCCCCGGGCACGCCCGACGCCGGTCACTTCTTCAGATCCGGACGGCCGATGGCGTCGAAGATGAGATTGGCGTAGAAGTGCTTGGCGAACGCCGTGCCGAGGTGATAGCCGTCGCCGGCGAACTGTCCTTCGATCTGATGCGATGCCACGGCCCAGTCCAGCACCGTCACGTTCGGATAGCGCTTCGGGAGCGCGCTGATGCGAACGTTGTTGGAATCGATCCACCGACGGGGAGCGCGGACCGTGAGGAAGATGACGTGGGGCGTTTCGGCGGCCGGCA
>JAYVMH010000235.1:0-6526 GCA_043759015.1 Actinomycetota bacterium | reverse complement strand
TACGCGTACGCAGTCCAACGCAAGGCCGCCAAGGTCGGCTTCGACTGGCCGGATGTGGACGGTGCGTTGCCGAAGATCGCCGAGGAGGCCGACGAGCTGCGCGACGCCGCCCGAGGCGACGACCACCGACGCGTCCACGAGGAGCTGGGCGATCTGCTGTTCGCCGTCGTCAACGTGTCGCGTCACCTCGGGGTCGAGCCGGAATCCGCGCTACGCGCGGCGGCGCACAAGTTCCGGGTTCGGTTCGAACAGGTGGAGGTGATCGCGATGGCCCAAGGCCTCGACCTGCACACGGCCGGCCTGCCCGCACTCGATGCGCTGTGGGACGAGGTCAAGCGTCGCGAGTGACGGGCGCCGAGCCCATCAGCGCCTTGAGGCTCGGCAACCCCGAGACGGGGTCGACGATCGATGCAGCCGACTGCTCGAACTGCGGCACGACGGGCACCGACTCCGGTCGCTTCGGCTCGGGCTGCGACAGCACGGTGAGCGGCGCCCAGTCGATCTGCTCCGATTGGTCCGGCAGATCTGAGGGGTAGGCCTCCGATGCGTGCGGCGCACCGACGGACACCAGTGCCGGCATCGCAACCAGCGCCGGCACCGCGACCAGCGCGGGCATGGCGATGAGCGCCGGCATCGAGACCGGCGTCGCGGGCACGGGGGCCTGGGGAGCGGGCGTGGACACGGCGGCAACCGGTTCCTGAACGGGTGAGGATGCCGGGGTCGGAGCCGGCGTCACCGCCACGGGGGCGAGCGCGGTCGGCACCACCGACTGCCGGACAGGCAGCGAGGGTGCCGGAAGCGACGCCCCCGAAGGAACCGAACCGGGCATCGACGGGGGCGGCAATGCACCGTGCTCGCCCGACGCTGCACGCACTCGTTGATGTGCGTCGTCGTGCAGCAGCCGCTGCTGCCACGCCCGCTCCTCGACCGCCGCCTGGACACCGCGCGAGGCCTCGGCGGCAAGAACCGCCATCAGCGCCACGACGAGCCCGTTCACGAAGTAGAGCATCGCGGTGCGACCGAAGTCGTCGGCTGCCCTCGCGTGCCCGAGATCCAGCGTGCCCGTGAACACGTGGTGCACCGCGAACGCCGCCGCCACGGTCAGGTACCACCGGAGGAAGGGCATGCGAGGAGCACCCACGGAGTCGGCCACCTTGCCGGTGACGAAGAACGGCGTGTAGAGCACCAGCGCCTGCATCATCAGCATGGCCGCGCTCATCGGCCTCGAATGCCCGCCGTGGTCCAGCGCTCGTGATGAGATCAGGGCCGCCGGAGCCGCGACCCACACCATCATCGCCAGCACTGCCGTGCGCCGTGCACCGCGGCCGACCTGCGATGCGTTGTGCACCGCGACGAACGACCACAGGATGGTGGTGGCCGTGGCGCCGGCGGCGACCACACCCTCCATGACCCGCAGCCGATCGAGGATCTGATCGAGATGCCACCGGTCGGTGGAGAGAAGCGACCCGCCGTCGCGCTGCAGCTTCCAGGCTTCAGCAACGACGAGCCCGGCGCCGACCTCGATGAAGGCCAGCGCGGAGAAGAACGCGAGCAACCCTGCGCGAATCGAACGCACGGGCAGCAGGACGGCAGCAGGGTGCGCTCGAGCACGACTCATGGCTGGTCATCGGAGTTCAGCGCGCCAGCTTGAGGAACTTTGCAAACTCTTGATCATCTTGGCGGACCATGCGGGTGCCGGCGCAGGCACGATCCAAACCGCTCATGGCCTGGTACCACGTCAGCCCGTACAGGCCCTGCACCAGTTGGATGCCGATGACGAAGGCGAGCAGCGCCTGAGGCGCCAGGAAACGGGAGAACCAGCCGAACACCCCACACGCGGCCCCCATCACCCACGGGATCGCGATCAGACGGCTGAAGTACTTCGTCGGCGCACCCAACGACTCCGCCGTCCGCCGATACGTGCCGAGGTTGCTGAAGTACATGATCACCGCGAACGCGAGCGCGCACGCCCGTGCGTAGATCACGTTGTCACCCAGCCAGCGTTCCGACAGCCCGGCGCCGGTCGCTGCCACCGCGATCGCGAAGTAGGTGAGGGGCACGTACATCGGCGACACCGCCCACCTCGCCTTGTGGCGCGCGTTCAGCGCAGCCAACACGCCCCACCACAGCCAGCCGACCATCATGCACAACGCCGAGCCGCCGAGCATCACGATCGACACTCGCCGCCCGGTTTCGTCCGGCACGAACTTCCCGTCGAGGAGGTCGGCGTGTCCGAAGTGGTTGAGCAGCAGGAACATCGCCGGAAACGCGAACTGCACGAAGAACCCGGTCATGCACATGGTCCGTGGCACCACCGTGTGGTGGAACTCTCCGGGCGCAGCGTGTTCGCGGTTCGGCCGCTCGGCGTTGATCACGGCGATCTGCGCGGTGAGTGACATGTCGACGGGTGGTGGCGGCGGCGCCGGCTTCCTCCCGCGACGACTCCTCGCCTCGAGCTGTTCGAGCGCACCCTTCTGCTGCTCGGCCCGGCGACGGGCTTCCTCGACGGGGTTCCACGTCGGCCGTACGGGGTGACGCGCGTCGGGGAGCGGCGCGGCCGTACCCGGCTGCGGTGGTGCTTGCAGGGACTCGGCCATGTCTTCAATATCGGCGCGCTTGACGTCGACTTGAATGTCCCACCCCCGGTGGGCTTGGCTACCGTGGCGATCATGAGCGAGATCGTCAGCGTCGTCGGCCGTGAAATCCTTGATTCGCGTGGCAATCCCACCGTGGAGGTGGAGGTGACGCTGGAAAGCGGTGCCTTCGGCCGCGCGGCCGTGCCGTCGGGCGCCTCTACCGGCGAGCACGAAGCCGTCGAACTGCGCGACGGTGGTTCGCGATACGCCGGCAAGGGCGTCGCCACCGCGGTCGGCCATGTGAACGGCGAGATCGCCGAGCTCCTCGACGGCATCGACGCATTCGAGCAGCGGCTGATCGACCTCGAGCTCGGCAACCTCGACGGAACGGACAACAAGAGCCGGCTCGGGGCCAACGCGATCCTCGGCACCAGCCTCGCCGTCGCCAAAGCAGCCGCCGACGAGCTCGACCTCCCGCTCTGGAAGTACCTCGGCGGCCCGAACGCACACGTGCTCCCCGTGCCGATGATGAACGTCGTCAACGGCGGCGTCCACGCCGACAACACCATCGACATGCAGGAGTTCATGATCATGCCCATCGGCGCGCCGAGCTTTCGCGAAGCGCTGCGCTGGGGCACCGAGACCTACCACACGTTGAAGAAGGTGTTCCACGACCGCGGCCTCAGCACGGCCGTCGGCGACGAGGGCGGCTTCGCGCCGAACCTGGCGACCAACGAGGACGCGATCCGAGTCCTCGTCGAGGCGATCGAGAAGGCCGGTTACGTCCCGGGCGAGGACATCGCGATCGCGATGGACCCGGCGATGAGCGAGCTGTACCGCGATGGTGCGTACCACCTCGCCGGTGAAGGAAAGGTGCTCAGCCGCGACGACATGGTCGCCTACTGGTCGCGACTCGTCGACACCTACCCGATCGTCAGCATCGAGGACGGCATGCACGAGGACGACTGGGAGGGTTGGCGGATGCTCACCCACGCCGTGGGCACCAAGGTGCAGCTGGTGGGCGACGACCTGTTCGTCACCAACGTGACCCGCCTGCGCATGGGCATCGAGCGGTCCGTCGCCAATGCGGTGCTCATCAAGGTGAACCAGATCGGCTCGTTGAGCGAAACGCTGGACACGGTGGAGCTCGCCACGCGCCACTCCTACAGCAGCGTGATGAGTCACCGCAGCGGCGAGACCGAGGATGCCACGATCGCCGACCTCGCTGTCGCCACCAACTGCGGCCAGATCAAGACCGGCGCGCCGGCGCGCAGCGATCGGGTCGCGAAGTACAACCAGCTGCTCCGCATCGAGGAACAGCTCGGCGAGACGGCGGCCTTCCGCGGTCGGGCGGCGCTCAGCCCGCGCTGAGCGCGCTCGGGAGAGGTTGAACGGGTCTTCGGACGCGTCGCCGCGAGCTGCTTCTGGCGTCTCTGCGTCTCGGAAGTCGAGACGAGATCCCCCGGAAGCACTTTTGGAACGATCGAGACCCAGAAGATCCCTGCACGCCCTGGGTCGGGGTAATCTGCGAGACTTGACCGATGAGCTCCGGTGGGCACAAGACGTCGGCGATCCCGCGGCCTGTCGACCCGACGCGCGCCGACTCGCGGCCCAAGGACCGTCGCGACGACACGTTGTTCGGCGATTTCACCAGCCCGATCGCGAAGGAGAAGCAGCTCGTCAAGGGTCGCGGCAAGCGCGGCATCATCGGGCTGGCCGCGGCCGTCATCACCGCCGCACTCGTCGCCGCGTTGTTCGTGCTGCCGGTGAAGGCCTGGCTGCGCCAGCGCGCCGACATCGACCGCAAGCAGTCCGAGCTCGCCGCCCTCGACCAGGCGAACGCGGTGCTCACCGACCAGGTGAACCACCTCGGCACGCCCGACGGGATCGAAGAGGCTGCGCGGGAGGAGATCGGTTACGTCAAGCGCGGCGAGATCCGCCTGACGGTGCTTCACGCGCCCGGCGGACCCGTCACGATGCCCAGCGGATGGCCGTACGACGAGGTCGCGAAGGTCGTGGCCGTGCGCCGGGCCGAGGCCGACACGTCGCCGTCGCCGGCGACGACACCCTTGACGGCATCCTCGACGGCCCCCGTGTCGACGCCCTGACAGCGCCGCCGTCGAGGTCGACACCTCGACCAGACCGGTCCGCCACGAGCGAATCGCTCGTGTGGCACCGAATCGATTGTCGATTCGATCGTGATAGCTTCGTTGTCATGATCGATCGACAACGGCTCTCCACGCTGCATCTCGAGGAAGAGCAGCGCTTCATCGACCTCCATCCCCGCTCGGCGGAAATGGCCGTCGAGGCCCGCACCCACTTGCTCGGTGGCGTGCCGATGGCCTGGATGACCCGCTGGCCCGGCTCGTTCCCGTTGTTCTTCGACACTGCCGCCGGCGCCCGCTTTTACGACGTGGACGGCCACGAGTACGTCGACTTCTGCCTCGGCGACACCGGAGCGATGACCGGGCACGCCCTCCCGCAGGTCGCCGAGGCGCTGCACCGCCAGGCGATGCGCGGCATCACCACCATGTTGCCGAGCGCCGACGCGGCGTGGGTGGGCCAGGAGCTCGCCAGGCGGTTCGGCCTTCCGGTGTGGCAGATGGCGATGACGGCCACCGATGCCAACCGGTTCGTACTGCGGTTCGCCCGACACATCACCGGCCGCCCCAAGGTGCTCGTTTTCGACTGGTGCTACCACGGCAGCGTGGACGAAACGCTCGTGATCGCCGGTCCCGACGGCAAGCCACAGTCGCGACCCGGCAGCATCGGCCCCCAGGTCGATCCGGCATTCACCACCGTCGTCGTGCCGTTCAACGACGTGCACGCACTCGAGGCCGCACTCGCCAACGAGGACATCGCGTGCGTGCTCGCCGAGCCGGCGCTCACCAACATCGGCATCGTCCTGCCCGAGCCCGGCTTCCACGATGCGCTGCGCGCACTCACCCGCCGCCACGGCACGCTGCTGGTCATCGACGAGACGCACACGATCTGCGTCGGCCCCGGCGGCGCGACCGCGGCGTGGGGGCTCGAGCCCGACTTCTTCGTGATCGGCAAGACCATCGGAGGTGGCATGCCTGCGGCGGCGTACGGGATGACCACCGAGATGGCCGACCGCATCATGCCCACGCTCGTCGGAGCATCAGTCGACGTCAGTGGTGTGGGTGGCACGCTCACCGGCAACGCCCTCGCGCTCGCCGCGGTGAAGGCGACCTTGGCGAGCACGTTGCGCGACGACGACTTCGCCCACATGATCCCGCTCGCCACGTCGTGGGCCGAGGGCGTGCAGTCCACGATCGACGAGTTCGGCCTGCCGTGGAACGTCCAGCAGCTCGGCGGGCGCGCCGAGTACTGGTTCTGTCCCCCGCCCACCGACGGTGCCGCGGCCGCTGCCGCGGCCGACCACGAGCTCGACGCGTTCATGCACCTCTGGGCCGTGAACCGCGGCATCCTCCTCACGCCGTTTCACAACATGGCCCTGATGTCGCCGCACCACACCGCCGCCGACGTCGCGCACCACACCGCGGTGTTCCGGGCGGCTGTGGAAGCATTGGTCGCGTGAAGCTCACCGGCCAGGTCGCCCTCGTCACCGGTGCCGGCAGCGCGGAGGGCATCGGGTTCGCCTCGGCGCGCGCCCTGGCCGACGACGGCGCCACCGTCGTGATCACCAGCACCACCGATCGGATCCACGATCGGGTGGCGGAGCTCGAGGCGCTCGGGCACGACGCCGTCGGTGTGGTCGCCGACCTGTTGGTCGAGGGCGGAGCGGAGCGGCTGATGCGCACGGTGCTCGCCGTCGTGGACGGCCGGCTCGACATCTGCGTCAACAACGCCGGGATGATCGCGGTCGGCGGGCACGCGGCCGACGCGCCGTTGCACGAGACCACCGATGCGCAGTGGCACGACGGCATCGACCGCAACCTCACCACGTGCTTCGCCGTCACGCGCGC
>JAYVMH010000234.1:0-6529 GCA_043759015.1 Actinomycetota bacterium | reverse complement strand
GCGCAGCGATGGCGATCGTTTCCGCGCCTGGATGCCCGGCCATCCGCACCGCCCGCGCCAGCGCGCCGCGCACGCGCGCCCGGAGCGCGCTGTCGGCGTCGCCGCACGCCCGCAGCACCTCCTCCAGCATGCGCACCGCATCCGTCGACGCGTGGTAGCTGTGCCCCACGTGCGCCGCCTGCTCGAACCCGATGGCCGCCTCGGCGCACAGCGCCACGTTGCCGGTGAGCGACGCCGTCTCGTACGCCTCCACCCCCACCCGCATCGATTCCAGGACGCGACCCGACCGCTCGAGCAGGTCGCCCAGCTCCACCAGCAACGACGCCCGATCAACGGTGCCGGCCGGCACCACCGCGAGCACCATGCGCAGCACCGACGCCGCCTCGTCGTAGGCTGCCGTGCGGCGGGCGTGATTGGCCGCCCGGCGGCCGTAGTACACCGCCTTGTCGCGCCCGCCCACCGCGGCCGCAGCCGAGAAGTGCCACGCCAGCTCGGCCAGTACGCCGCGCCGATCGGCTTCGTGCACGTGCTCCAACGCCTGCGCCACCCGCAGGTGCAGACCCGACCACGTGAGCGCAGCCAGCGGCTCGGACACCGCGTCGTGCAGCAGAGCGTGGGCGAACTGGTACGACGGCTCGGGCCCCTCCAGCTCCTGCACCAGCCCCGTGCCCACCAGCTCGCCGAGCGCGGCAGCGACCACGCCGGTGTCGAGCGCGCTCGCTTCGCGCAGCACGGTGAACTCGAGCCGGTTCGACACCGTCGCCAGGAGCCGGGCCACCTCGCGCGCCTCTTCCGACAGCCGCTGCAACCGCGCCGATACCACCTCGCGCACGCTCTCGGGCACCGCCTCGCCGGCGGGCCCGTCGGTGCCCGCCAGCTCCCACACCAGGAACGGGTTGCCGCCCGTGCGCGCCGCCACCGTCTGCGCCCGTGACCCCAGGTCGACGGCCGGCACCACGGTGGCGAGCAGCTCGCGCACACCCGCCACGTCGAGGCCGGCCAGCTTGACCCGCTCCGCCGAATCGACGCGGCGCAGGTCGGCCAGCAGCGACGCCAGCGGCTCGGTCACCTCGTCGTCGGCATCGCGGAACGTGCCGATGATCAGCACGCGCTCGACGGGCGCCGTGCGGGCCAGGTAGCGCAGCATCACCAGCGTCTGCTGCCCGGCCCAGTGCAGATCGTCGAGCACGAGCACCACCGGCGCCGACGCCGCCGCGGCAGCGATCAGGGCGCGGATCGCGGTGAGCAGCCGCTGCCGTTCCTCTTCCGGGTCGCACGGTGGCGGGCGCACGAGCCCGTCGACGAGTCGTTCCACACGCGGCACCAGCGTGACCAGGTGGCCCAGCTGGTCGCGAAGGCCGGCCAGCGCCTCGGGCGGCAGGTGGCGCACGAGCTGCTCGGCGACCATCACCCACGGCTGGTACGGCACGGCCAGCTCGGAATCGGACACGCCGCTCAGCACCACCGCCCCGGCGTCGTGGCACTCGGCGGCGAACTCGGCGGCCAGGCGCGTCTTGCCCGCACCGGCCTCGCCGCCCACGAGCACCGTCGCGTGCCCGCCGTCGACGACGTGCGCCCACTGGCGCGCCAGCCGGCCCAGCTCGTCCCGTCGGCCGACGAACGGCCGCGCCGACGGGCGCCCCAGCATCGCCGGGAACGGCCAACGGTGTCGCTCGTCCTGGCCGGTGGCATGCCGATCCACGGCCGCCTCCCTGCGTCCAAACGGCGGAGCCCAACTCCTTGGGTCAGAACTGACTATACGCCCGGTTCTGCAACGCCCCGCCTCGCTTACGAACGGTCAATCCGGGTCATGACAGGCGGCCGCCGCCGTCGTACCGTGCAGAGGACGACATCACAGCGCCGCCGGGACCGCCCCGGCGGGGCGGCAACGAGAGGATCGACGATGGGGCTCTACGTCATCGAACGTGACTTCCTCGACGGTCTCGATCCGGACTCGCTCGACGTCGACGGCATCATCGCCGTCAACGACGACGTGAGCATCCGGTGGATCCTCTCGTTCCTGTCGGCGGACAAGCGCAAGACTTACTGCCTGTACGAGGCGCCAAACCCCGAGGCCATCCGCGAAGCCGCCGCCCGCCTGGGCATCCCGGCCGACGCGGTGGTCGCGGTGGAGCAGATCGGCCCGATGGCCGGCCAGTTCCCGCTGTCGTCGCCGCGGTAGCACCCCACCGCCGCGCCCAAACCACCAAGGAGCACCCGATGACCACCACCGACCCTTCTACGAGCGCGCCCGCGAAGCGGGTCACGATCGACGACGTCCTGCCCGCCGATCTGCTCGCCCGCATGGACGAGCGCGCCCCGCGCTACGACCGCACCAACACGTTCTTCAAGGAGGACTTCGACGAGCTGCGCGCCAACGGCTTCCTCACGATCGCCGTGCCGACCGAGATGGGCGGCGCCGGCATGGGACTCGACGACGTGAGCCACGCCCTACGCAAGATCGCCTACGTCGCGCCGGCCACCGCGGTGGCCGTCAACATGCACGTGTACTGGACCGGCGTCGCCGCCGACCTGCTGCGCAGCGGCGACGAGTCGATGCGCTTCGTCCTCGAGGAAGCGGCGAAGGGCAAGGTCTTCGCCGCCATCCATGCCGAGTCCGGCAATGACATCCCCCTGCTGCTCTCCAGCTCGTCGGCCGAGCGCGTGACGGACGGGTGGAAGATCAACGGCCACAAGATCTTCGGCAGCCTCTCGCCGGTGTGGGACTACGCCGGCTTCCACGCGATGGACACCAGCGGTGCCGACGGCCCGAAGATCGTCCACGGCTTCTTCCCCCGCGGGACGAAAGGCGTTGACATCATCGAGACATGGGACACGCTCGGCATGCGCGCCACCCAGAGCCACGACACGATCCTCACCGATGCGGTCTGTCCCGACCGGCTCGTGATGCGGGTCTGTCCGGCGGGGTTCGCGGGCGCCGACCTGTTCCAGGTGGCCGTGTTCGCCTGGGGCCTGCTCGGGTTCGCCTCCGTGTATCACGGCGCGGCGAAGCGGGCCTTCGACCTCGCCACCGCCGGCGCCCACGCCCGCCGCTCGATCGCCATGAAGCGCTCGATGGCGTACCACCCCGAGGTGCAACACCACGTCGCCGAGATGCGCATGGCGCTCGACGCCGGCGAAGCGCTGCTCGACCGCACCACCGGCGACTGGGCGACCGGTGTGCCCCACGCCGACTGGCCCGTGCGCATCATTGGCACCCGCCACCGCGTGATCACCGACTCGTTCGACATCGTCGACCGCGCGATGGACCTCACCGGCGGCGCCGGAGCGTTCACCCGTAACCGGATGGAGCAGCTCTACCGCGACGCCCGCATGGGCCGCTTCCACCCCGGCAACACGCTGCTCGCCCACGAGCTCGTCGGGAAGCTCTCGCTCGGCCTCAACCCCGACGACCCCGAGCGTTGGGGCTGAGCCGACGCACCGACATGTACCCCTTCGAGCCCACATCACCATCAAAGGAGCAACACCATGATCAACCCCACCCCCCACTCCGCCGGCGATGACCGCCGGCGGGCAACCCGCAACCCGTGGCGACGACGAGCACCCGTGCTCATCGCAGTGGCGGCGATCGCAGTAGGCGCCACCACGACGTGGTCCGCCGCCGCCAGCGAACGCACCGCGTCGCCGGCTCCGATCGTCGCCACGGCCTACGGGCAACACGAGCACCACGCCGAACACGCCAACGACATCGTCTTCGGACCGGCCCCCGCCGCGTTGCCAGCGGGCGCCGAGATGGCCGTGCTCCAGGGCGACCCCAGCGTCGCTGGCGCGCTGTACACCATCCGGCTCCGCCTGCCAAGCGGCTACGTGCTCCCCCCGCACTCGCACCCAACCGACGAGAACGTCACCGTCATCAAGGGCACCTTCCGGGTGGGCCTCGGCGACGTCTTCGACCGCAAAGCGCTACTGCCCGCGCTGCACCCCGGGGACTTCATCAGCGCACCCGCCAACGCGAACCACTTCGCGCAGGCCAAGGGTCGCACCGTCGTGCAGGTGCACGCGATCGGACCGTTCGCGATCACCTACGTGAATCCCCAGGACGACCCCCGCAACCACTAGAGGTCCTGTGGCGAACCGGTGCGAACGCGTCGGCCTGAGCCCGCTTCCGGGCTCAGGCCGAACGTCGCGTTCACGCGCGGACAGCGGCGCGTGCGTCAAGAGGAGACCTCCACCGGTGAGAGTGATCACACGTGCGGCTCGCCAAACTTGTCGGACCCGAACGGGTCATCGCCAGCAGCGACTGCGGCTTCGCCCAAGGCCCCCTGGTCCGCCGCGTCCACCCCCAGTGCAATGGGCCAAACTCGAAGCACTCGTCGAAGGAGCCCGGCTCGCCTCCGAACGCGTCTAGCAACGGCGATGATCCCCGCAACCGGCCGCGTGATCGGCCTCGCGTGCCTCCACCGTTCCCGAGCGCACTCGGCGGTCGTGGTGCACCACGACGCGGTGCATGACGCGGCGGTGCAACCGTGCCGTCACCGGTAGCGCCGGAGGCGATCGCCTCGTAGTCTGCAAGGCGAGAGCGAGTCTCTCGCGAGATGAATGGAGCAACCCAATGTCAATCGCGGTCTACTTCCACCCTGAGTCCTTCACTTCCGTCCAGTACGACGAGTGCATCAAGAAGCTCGAGGCTGCTGGCGCGGGCAAGCCCAATGGACGTTTGCACCACAGCACCTTCGGTTCACCTGAGAGCCTGATGGTGTATGACGTGTGGGAATCCCAGGAAACATTCGATGCCTTCGGGCAGACCCTGATGCCGATTCTCAGCGCAATGGAGGTCGACATGGGCAACCCCGACGTCATGCCCGTCCACAACGTCATTCAGTAGGAGTTCCCACTTGCGGACGGCTCCAAGCGGGGATCGATCATCGGCGTCCCTCTATGCTGCCGCCGACGTGACGGGACGATGAGCACTCGGCATAGCTCGAGGGGGTCTGCTGCGTTGGCGGTCGGGTTCTGGGCGCGGGTGAGGCTGGCGGGGTGAGATCTCGCCGAGGGCGCCGCCGTCGTCCTGTCGTGGCGCCTTGCTCGGCGTTCGCCGGGTACCGGTTCCCTGCCGAGGTGATCATGCTGGCGGTGCGCTGGTACCTGCGGTTCGGGCTCTCCTACCGCGACGTGAAAGAACTCCTCGCCGAACGCGGCCGGACGTCGACCACGTGACCGTCTACCGGTGGGTGCAGCGCTTCACCGCGGAGTTGATCGACGCCGCCCGACCGTGCCGCCACGCGACCGGTGGACCCTGGTTCGTCGACGAAACCTACTCCACGTCGCCGACGTCTGGCGCTACGTTCACCGGGCCGTCGACCAGAACGGCCAGGTGATCGACATCTTCGTGTCGCCCCGACGCGACGGGGCCGCGGCTCGCCGGGTCTTCCACCTGGGAGCACGCGCGTTCGGAGCAGCTCACCACGGGCTCGCTGACTACACCTGGACAGCGAACTCAGAATCGGCGCTGCGGGCCGTCGCCCGGCTCGGGGTGGACGCCGTCTACACCGACCGACCCGACCTGGCACGAGCCATCCTCCGACGCTGACGGCGTGCACCGGGGCGGGGACCGCACGGGGGCTAATATCGTCACTGTGACGATATTGCCGAGGTGTCGGTGGTGCGGGCGACCGGTGGCCCAAGCGGTCGGTCGGGGGCGGCCGCGCGAGTTCTGTCGGCGGTCGTGCCGGCAACGGGACTTCGAAGCTCGCCAACGGGCGACGCGCCACGGTCTCGACGAGTCGGACGTGATCGTGGCGCGTGCCGAGCGCGACGAGTTGCGCGACCGGTTGTTCGTGTTGCGCTGCGCCGTCGACGACGTCGGCCGGGACCTTGAGGGTACGCCGACGAAGCAGGACTACGCGGATGCCGTGCGGTGGTTGCTCGACGCCGCCGAACCGCTCGTCGCGCTCGAGCCGACGAAGGGCTGATCGCCCATAATCTTTGTTATGTTAGGTGATCCGGAGCGCTGAAGCAATCAGGCTCCTCCGCTCGGGTCCCGCCTCGGACTGGTCGGTCGCGTCGCAGGCGACGGTGTGGCGAACGTTCGATCAGATCGGCCCGGTCGAACTGCGTGGCATCGCCACAGCCCGCGCCCAGGCGCGTGAGCGGGCGTGGGCTGCTGGTGCCGGCCCAGCCGGCGACGATCTGGTCATCGACTTCGACGCGACGTTGATCAACACCAAGGCCGACAAGCAAGACGCCCGACCGAACTACAAACGCGGCTACGGACATCACCCGCTGCTCGCGATGATCGCGGAGACCGACGAAGTCCTGTGCGCCAAGCTCCGCCCCGGCAACGCCGGGTCGAACACCGCGACCGATCACGTCACCGTCCTGGCCGAAGCACTCGCCCAACTCCCGGCCGTGTGGCGTGCCGGTCACGGCGTCGGTGACGACCCGAGCGAGGTGACGCATCGGGTGTTGATCCGTGCCGATGCTGGCGGAGCGAGTCACTGGTTCGCCGAGGCATGCGTCGAGCGGAACCTCGAGTTCTCCTTCGGGTTCCACATCGATCACCGCGTCC
>JAYVMH010000233.1:0-6531 GCA_043759015.1 Actinomycetota bacterium | reverse complement strand
GCACGCTCGTGCTGCTCGGCCGCGGGTCGGTGTGCATCAACACGGGCGGCGAGAAGGTGTTCCCCGAGGAGGTCGAGGAGGCGCTGGAGCAACACCCGTCCGCGACGCGGTCGCGGTCGGGCTGCCCGACGCCCGCTTCGGGAAGCGATCTGCGCCGTGGTCGAGGCGGTTCCGGGCGCTGCACCGGAGCTGCACGAGTTGAGCGAACACGTGAAGTCGCACCTCGCGCACTTCAAGGCGCCGCGGCATCTGGTGCTGGTGGAAACGATCGGCCGCGCGCCGAACGGCAAGGTCGACTACAAGCGGCTCAAGGCGCTGGCGCAGGAGCGGCTCGGCATCATGTGATCACGGGGCATCGCGCCCTTGGTCAGGCGCGGGTGGCCAGGTACTCCGCGAGGCGGCGGTCGGCGTCCGCGCCGAACAGGATCTCGGCGACCTCACGAAGGCCGGCCGAGGCAAGGATGTCGTCCTTGCGAACGACGAGGTCGATCTTCGAGCGGCGACGCATGAAGTCCTCGAGCTTGGTGATCATCTCGGTGTGCGCCTGGAGGTCGAGCTCCACGCGGAGGTAGTCGGCGCTGTCCATGATGTCCTCACCCATCCGCGGGTCGTCGCGAATCGCCTCCAACATCGAGAACGCCCGACGGCCGTACCGGCGCCACAGCCGATCGGTGAGCCGCTCGGTGTCCGGTTTGGTGCGCAGCGCATCCAGCTTCATCAACCGTGCTTGGCGGTAGAACGCGTCGCGAGTCTCGCTCGCCGGCTCGCCGTACCAGTTGTGGAGGTCCTTCTCCAGCTTGACGCCCAGCTGCCCGACCACGTCGGCCACTTCCTCGCCGACGTTGAGGCAGTCGGTGAGCTTGCCGCCGAAGATCGTGACGACGCGACGTCGTCGGTCGCACTCGATGGCGTGCTTGCGGCTGAGCGACGTCCAGTCCACCGCGTCGGTGTTGCCCGAAGTGCGTCTCACCACCAACGGGCGCACACCGCAGCGTTCGGAGATGATGTCGTCCTTGGTGAGCTTGGTGGCCAGGTCCAGGCGGGCGTTGATCTGCTCGAGGAGGAAGTCGCGATCCTCCTCGGTCGTAGTCGTGAAGGGTTCGTCGACGCGGGTGTCGGTGGTTCCGATCACGGAGCGGCGGCCCATCGGGATCACGTAGAACAACCGCTGGGTGTCGTCGAAGAACGCGAGAACTCGGTTGTGGTGGGTGGTGGTAAGGCGTGGCACCACGAGATGGATGCCCTTGGAGTACACGATCTTGTGATCGGTGGAGGTGCCCCACGTGTTGTTCAACGCATCGACGAACGGCCCGGCGGCGTTGATGAGCACCAGCGCGGTGGTGCGGTACGTCGCGCCGCTGTCGGTGTCGCGGAGCTCCACCCGCCACCGGTCGCCCTCGCGTCGGGCACCGACGAGCTCGACGTAGTTCGCCGCCGACGCTCCGGCCTCGATCGCCGACCGGACGAACGAGAGCACGAAGCGGGCGTCGTTGTCGATCAGGTAGGCATCGCGGTATTCGACGCCACCCCGAACCGAACTGGTGTTGATGGCCGGCTCCTCGGTCTCGATGGTCTCCTTGCCGAGCACACGCGGACGCCGCGTGCCGAACTGGCCGATGGCCCAGTAGGCGAATGCCCCGAGACCGGCGAACCACGGCGCGAACGGCGACGTCTCGTCGAGGCTGGCGAGAAAGCTGATCTCCTTGATGTTGTCGGGGTACGCCTTCATCAGCCGGTTCCGTGAACGGCACAGCTTGAACACCAGTGGCAGCTCGTAGTTCTCGAGGTACTTGAAACCACCCCAGACGAGGTTGCTCGACTCCTGACTGGTGAACGATCCGAAGTCGCCGCGGTCCACGAGAGCGACCGAGGCACCGCGACCGGCGAGCGACGCCGCGGCGACGGCACCGTTGATGCCACCGCCGACGATCAGCACGTCGAACGTGCCGCCGTCGATGCGGGCGAGATGAGCGTCGCGGGAGGCCATGCGGGCATTCTGCCAGCGCGGAGGTTCAACGACTACCGGTTCACCGTCGTGGTCGTCCAGGTGCGAGCATGGCCGTCTTCATGTCACTCGCTCACTTCGTCGTCATCCTTCTCGCCGGCACGGCGGCGGGCACGATCAACACGGTGGTCGGTTCCGGATCACTCATCACCTTTCCGACGTTGGTCGCGCTCGGCTACACACCGCTGCTGGCGAACGTGTCGAACAACATCGGGCTCGTGCCCGGCTCGCTGTCCGGCGCGTACGGCTATCGGCGCGAACTGGTGGGGCAGACCGCACGCCTGAGGCGGCTCGTGCCTGCGTCGGTGCTCGGCGGTCTCACCGGCTCGACGCTGTTGCTCGTGCTGCCCAGCACCGTGTTCCGCAAGGTCGTGATCGTGCTCATCGCGGTGGCGCTGGCGCTCGTGATCTTCCAACCGCGGGTCTCGCGCCGGCTGGCGGCGCGGCGCAAGGAGGGCGGTCACGGCAACGTGGGCGTGACCCCTGCGCTGGCCGCGCTCGTGTGCGGCGCGGGCGTGTACGGCGGTTACTTCGGCGCCGCCCAGGGCATCATCCTGATCTCGGTGCTCGGCATCTTCCTCGACGACGAACTGCAGCGACTGAACGCGTGCAAGAACGTCCTCGCGATGTCGGTGAACGCCATTGCGTCGGTGGTGTTCATCCTCACCACGCACGTGGACTGGAAAGTGGTCGGCACGATTGCGGTGGGCTCCACGATCGGCGGGCAGATCGGCGCCCGGGTGGGCCGGCGGCTCGACCCGCGGCTGCTGCGAGCGCTGATCGTCGTCGTCGGCCTGACGGCACTCGTCCGCCTGCTCTGAGTTCGTCAGCAATGGGTTGATAGCTGGGGGATGATTGACCCCTACAGCTTGTAGTTGCACTGGATGGGCGCTGGACGAGCCGAGCCACCCCGGGTGATCGGCGCTCCCCGGCGGAACCGAGGGTTTCACCCGCAGGACGCCCTCGCGGAATCCTCCAGATTTGGTTGACCCGCCACGACCCACCGCTCGCGTCACCTGATGTTCTGAACGCCGTCAGGTGAATTGCTGACACGAACCGCGAATGCGCGCTGGGCGGCCAAGGCGGTCAACGCGCAGGCGACAGCACAGCACCCAGAAGCAACGGGATCCCAACCGGCAGATCCCATTCTCAATGGCAGTTCGGTGTGGACTCAGCTGGCGACCAAGAGTTGCTGGACTCGCTGATGCGAGAGGCCGAGCAACTCGGCAGCATCGCGACGACTGAGGCCCTGATCAGTCAACGCTCTGATGGCGTCCACGGTTTGCTGGTGAGCTCTCGCGTCAGCGCGCTCGGCCGCGCTACGAGCCCGGACGACTTCGCCGGCGACCGATGCGAGCGCGGCAGGGAACTGGTCGCGGATCACCAGGAGGGCCAGTTCTAGGTCGAGCCAGACTGCTAGTGCCTCACGGATCCGCTGTTGAGCCTGACGGATGCTGCGGCCGTACGTCTGGCAGCCGGGAACGCCCTTGATCCTGACGTTCCAGGCATCCTCGGTGACCTCTCGTTCGTAGACAGCGGTGTAGGTCTTCGTGATGGTCATCGCATCCATCCTTTTCCGAGGCAGGGTTCGAGGGAACGTTCGATCGCTCGTCGTGTGCCGATCGGGATGTCCTGGCCGCGGTGGACAGGGATCACCACGGTCTGGCAGCCGCCGGGGCGTTGAACGACGACGTGAGAGCCGCGTTGGCGGAGTTGAACGCACCCTGCGCGTTCGATGATCCGCATGACGTCCCTCCCGGTCATGCGTCTAGTGTACTAGACGAACACCAGTCATTGGGTGTCTCAGGTGTCCCTGTAGGCGTGCGCTTCCTCAGCTATCGCCCTTGCTGCCGAACTCGGCCTGCCCTGACGACTGCTCTGGACAGTCCACGCGGTTCGGCTACGTTCGGCGCCGTGGAACGCCATGCGAGCCAACGAGTCGTGATCACCGCCGCCGCCACGGGCATCGGCCGCTCCGTCGTCGCCGCGTTCGTTGCCCAGGGTGCTCGCGTTCACCTGTGCGACGTGAACGAGGTCGCGCTCGCCGAGTGCCGCGCGAACTCGCCGCTCGTCACGGCGTCGAAGGTCGACCTCGCCGACGCCATTGCGGTCGATGCGTGGCTGGATCTCGCCATCGATGATCTCGGTGGGGTCGACGTGCTGGTGAACAACGCCGGCATCAAGGGTCCGACGGCGTTCGTCGAGGACGTCACGCTGACGGAGTGGCGGGAGTCGCTGGCGATCGGTCTCGACACGCAGTTCCTGTGTGCGCGTCGGGTGGCTCCGTTGATGAAGGCGCAACACGGTGGCTCCATCATCAACATGTCGTCGATGGCGGGTGTGTACGGATACGGACGCCGCACCCCCTACGCCGCTGCGAAGTGGGCCGTGATCGGTTTCACCAAATCGCTGGCCATCGAACTCGGCCCGCATGGTGTGCGGTGCAACGCGATCTGCCCCGGCTCGGTCGCGGGGGATCGGATGCAGACGGTGATCGAGGCCGAAGCGGCCGATCGCGGGGTCGCGCCCGATGTGGTGGAGACCGAGTACCTCGGCGGGCAATCGATCAAGCGTTTCGTCGAGCCGACCGAGGTCGCCGACCTCTGCGTGTTCCTCGCGTCGCCGGCCTCCTCCATGATCAGCGGCCAGGCCATCGGTATCGACGGCCACACCGAGGCGTACCACCTCTGAGCGGCCGGGGTCGATCGTGAGCGATTGGCCGTGCGCGGCTACGGTCCCCAGCAGCGTTCGGTAATAGGAGGAACACAGATGACCGGTGGTGCACTGCGCAGCGCAAGCATGGACGACTTCGATCTGAGGATGTCGGAGAAGGTCCGCCCGTTGTACGAAGCCGTGAAGGCGTTCATCCGCGACGAGGTCGACCCGATCACCGAAGAGTTCCACCGGCTCGGTGAAGGCCGCGCCGACCGTTGGAGCTGGGCTCCGGGTCAGCTCGAACTGCTGGACACCGTGAAGGCGAAAGCGAAGTCGCAGGGCCTCTGGAACTTCTTTCTGCCCAACGCCGAGACGGGTGAGGGCCTGAGCAACCTGGACTACGCGTACATCGCCGTGGAGCTGGGCAAGAACCGGCTCGCGTCGGAGTGCATGAACTGCGCGGCCCCCGACACCGGCAACATGGAGGTGCTCGAGCGGGTCGGCACGCCGGAGCAGAAGCACCAGTGGCTCGAGCCGTTGCTGAACGGCGAGATCCGTTCGGCGTACGTGATGACCGAACCGTTCGTGATGAGCTCGGACGCCAAGCAGCTGGAGACGAGCGGCGTGCTCGACGGCGAGGAATGGGTCATCAACGGCTCCAAGTTCTACGCGTCGGGCGCCGGAGATCCGCGCTGCAAGATCCTGATCGTCATGGTGCGCACGAACCCGGAGGCCGACACGTACAAGCAGCACTCGCAGATCCTCGTGCCCAGGGACACGCCTGGCGTCGAGATCGTGGAGGGCATGCAGGTGTTCGGCAGTGACGACGCGCCGCACGGGCACATGCACATCCGCTTCCACGACGTGCGCGTGCCCGAGGCCAACGTGCTGTGGGCGCCGGGCAAGGGCTTCGAGATCTCCCAGCTACGCCTCGGGCCGGGCCGCATCCACCACTGCATGCGCTCCATCGGCACGGCGGAGAAGGCCATCGAGATGATGGTCGACCGTGGCGTGTCCCGCGAGGGCTTCGGCAAGAAGCTCATCAACCTCGGCAAGAACATGGAAGTCGTGTCACGGGCACGCATCGAGGTCGAGGCCATGCGGCTGATGGTCCTGCGCGCGGCGAAGGCGATGGACACGCTGGGCAACGCGGAGGCGCGGGTGTGGGTCAGCGCGGTCAAGGCGATGGTGCCGGAGAAGTGCTGCGACATCATCGACGAGGCCATCCAGATGCACGGTGCGGCCGGCATCTCCCAGTGGTTCCCGCTGGCCGACATGTGGCACAGCCAGCGAACGCTGCGCCTCGCCGACGGCCCCGACGAGGTGCATCACGCCGTCGTCGGTCGCGCCGAGGTGAAGAACCGCGACGCCGACCGCGTTCGTGGTGGCGACACCGAACACGTCGCCAAGGGCCGTCTCTTCACCGGTCCGTGAGCAAGATTGGCCGTCGGTGACGGCACGAAGATTCGGTGCAGTCACTGCATCGACTGAAGCGGGAAGTCGAACGGCGACCCGAACATGCGGTGCAGGATCTCCAGTGCGGTGCGGCGCGCATCGATGCCGTCCTCGCTGGCGGCGATGAGCGTCGCCCGCAGCACACCGAGCACGGCGTTCGCAATGGCGTTGGACCTCACGCGAGCCTCCACCGAGGTGCCCCACTTCTGCTGCAGGAAGTGGGCGATGGCCTCCTCGTAGTCGCGATCGGTTCTAGCGTCCTCGTCGCGTAGGGCGGGCACCTTCGACAACAGGCGATACCTGGCTCGGCGACTCGGTGAGCTCTCGCTCTCCCGCTCGAGCAGGCAGTCGCAGAGGTGACCGATGGGGTCTCGTTGACGCGCCCCGTCGCCGAGACGGTCGCGGAAGCGCTCGAC
>JAYVMH010000232.1:0-3025 GCA_043759015.1 Actinomycetota bacterium | reverse complement strand
CCGACTTGTTGGCGCGGTTCAGCGCAGCGGTCGCCGTGCTGTCGGTGACCTGCACTCCCACGCTCAAGGAGGCAGTGTCGGGGTGGGCTGTGATCTTGCCGGTGCCCGACACGGTGACGGTGTTCACCACCACCGCTGGTGTTGCCGATTGTGATGCCACCGTCGTCGGTGGCGTCTGGGTGACCACGTTCCTGGTCGTCATGCCGATCGCGGCGGCGCCGCCACCGAATCCGACCGCCGCCACGGCGATCGCTCCGAGGATGATCTTCACATTGCGCATCGGGAACCTCCAGGTACATCGCCCGGCGTGTTGCGAGCGATGCCTACGACGCCGAGCGGCGCCGAAAGGTTCCCGTGATGGTCGAACGGCGACCCGACGGGTCACGGTCCGAGCAGGGTCCCGACCGTGACGGGTTTGAGACCGACACTCGCAAGGTGATCGAGGATCTTCGGCATCGCGGTGATGGTGCCGGGATGACCGAAGTGATGGCTGACGATCGAGCCGGCCTGCACACCCGCCTTCACGTTGGCGACCACCGCGGCCGAACCCGGGTCGTGGTTGTCCTTCGAATCGACGTCGTAGCCCAGCGACACCGCGTAGCCGGCGTGCTTGGTCTCTTGCAGGATCTTGTGGGTGGGGACGTCGATCGCCGACGGTCGGAACCACCTGCCGATCGACCCGATGAAGGGAACGAGCGACTGTCCTCCGTCGACGATCTCCTTGAAGATCGTCGCCCGGTCGAGGCCTCCCATGTTCAGGTGGTGCTGCGTGTGGTTGCCCAGCTCGTGGCCGTCGGCAACGACACGACGGCCGATGTCGGCGTTGTCGGTGATCCACGACCCGACCGCCATCACGGTCACCGACACGTTGGCCGCCTTCAGCAGGTCGAGCAGGCGCACGACCACCTTTCGGTCCCCCGACAGGTGGAACGTGAGCGACATCTGGTTCCCCGTACGCGGGCCGTGGTTCACATAGGTCGCCTCGGCCACCGACGCGGTGATCGACGAGGCGGAGGGACTGACGGTCGTGACCGACCCGACCGCGTTGGTCGGTGGAACGAGCGACGACGTTCCCGGCGGGACCGAAGTGGGCGACGGGCCCTTGGCCGAGGACACGCAGCCCGTTACCGCAGCCAACCCCGCGACGGCGGCGCTGCCCAACAAGAGCCCGCGGCGAGTGATCAGGCGGTCCGGCTCGGGGGTGGTCATCGATAGTTCCCCGTGTGGCCGAGCGAGTAACGACCGGGCTGGGGAAACACGCACAGGCCATGCGGGCCGCCCGGCACCTTGATCTTCGCCGTCAACTCGCCCGAGGCAGTGTCGAACGCGTACACCACATCGTCGAACCGGCCCGACACCCAGAACGTCGACCCGTCGGCGGAGACGCCTCCCATGTCAGGTGAACCGCCTCCGGGGATCTGCCACGTCGCGACGACGGTGTCGGTGGACGGATCCACCACCGACACCGACCCTTCCCCGTCGTGCGACTTGCGGGTCGTGTCGTGGGCGAGCCGTCCTCGGTTGGTGACGTACATCAACTTCGCGTCACGGCTCGGGTAGATGCCGTGGGTTCCCTTGGCGGTGCGGATGTGGCCGATGACCTTCGTACCGTCCGCGCTGAGGACCACGATCTCGGCATGCATCATGTCGGCGACGTAGAACTTCGAGCCGTCGGGCACGATGCGAAGGTCCTGGGGCATCGCATCCTTCTGCAACTTCAGGCGATTCACGATCTCGCCGGTCGCGGTCTGCACCTTCAGGATCTCACCGGAGAACTCGCAGGTGGCGAGGAAGAACGAGCCGTCGGGCGACCAGTCCGCGTGGTTGATGCCATCGCACGTACCGGTGTCGACGGAGCGGATCAGCTTCCAGGTGCGGCGATGGTAGAAGTTCATCCGCCGCCGCCGCTCGGCCATCACGATCGCGGTGGAGCCATCGGGCGTGAAGTACAGGTTGTACGGCGCGTCGATCTGGAATCCCTTACCGGGCTTGCCCGTGGTGGGGTCGAACGGCACGAGCTGGTTCGAGCCGCTCGCCGTGGCGTAGAGCGTCTTCAGGTTCCAGTCCGGCACGACGTGCTGGATGTTCGTGCCGACCTTGTAGCGGTTGACGACCTTCCTCGTGGTCGGGTCGATGACGGTGACCGACCCGTCGTCGTTGCTCGGCACGTAGATGAGCGGCAGCGCGTCGGCGACGTTCGGGCTCATGTCGTTGGGGCCGATGTGGGAGTAGACGTTGGGACCGGTGTCGGGTGGGAACGTCGCCACCGTGTCGGACGCACCGGGATCGGTGCCGCCGGGCGCCGACGAGCCGAACGGGGTGGGCGGCTGTGTGGACCCCACGGTCGAGTTCGGCACCGCCGACTGCGACGTGGTGCACCCGACCAACGCGGCGAACACCGCGCCGGGAAGCGTGCGGGCGCGGGTGGACAGAAAGGGTTCGCCAGGGGACATCGCAGCGATGGTAGTGGGGCGCCCCTTCACGGCGACAGCAGGGCGGCCGATAGGTCGAACGACCCGATTCGCCCCTGTGGGGAACGAGTCCGCAAAGAAGGCGGTTACGGTGGCGTCCTCACTCGCCGGCGACGGCGACCGCAACCGATTGGCGGATCGGCGATGACGAGTTCCCCATCCCACAACGACCTCTCCCGGCGGCAACTGCTGCGCCGTGGCGGCACCTTGCTCGCTGCGTTCTCCGCGGCCTCGATCCTGGACACATCGGTGGTCGAAGCCACGGCGAAGCGCCCTCCGGTTCTCGGCCAGGTGTCGTCCGTACGGCTGTGGAGTCGACGTCCCACCACGAAGGGCGCCGGAGGGGCCCGCGTGATCTACGACGGCGAAACGCTCGCTGTGCTCAACCTCGGCGGGCTCGGGAGGCTGCACGGCACGGCACTTCCCAACGCGCTCGGTCACTGCGTGCTTGCGGGCCACCGAACGTCGCATGGCGGTCCCCTGCGGCGCACGCACACGCTCGTCGTCGGCGACACGATCACCGTTGTCGGCTCGGGCCTGACGAAGACGTACCG
>JAYVMH010000231.1:0-6559 GCA_043759015.1 Actinomycetota bacterium | reverse complement strand
TGCGGCTTCCTACGCGAGACGACTTCCTGCTCGAACCGGACCTGGTGTTCCTCAACCACGGCTCCTACGGCGCAACCCCACGAGTGGTGATGGAGCGGCACCAGGCCCTACAGACGACGATGGAGCGCAACCCGGTCGAGTGGCTGGGTAGGCGCTCGGACGCGATGATGGCCGAAGCCCGGGCCGAGCTCGGCGACTTCGTCGGCGCTTCCGCGGACGACCTCGTGTTCTTCCCGAACCCGACGACCGCCATCAACATGGTTGCCCACAACCTGCACCTGCAACCGGGCGACCAGGTGGTGACGACCGACCACGAGTACGGCGCGATGGATCGCACGTGGCGCAAGTACTGCGCAGAGTCCGGCGCGGAGTACATCCGAGTACCCATTCCGCTCCCGGTCACCACCGAAGCCGACTTCATCGATCGGGTGTGGTCCGCCGTCACTCCTAGAACCAGGGTGCTGTTCCTCAGCCAGCTGACGAGCGCGACAGCGCTCGTGTTCCCGGTTCACGAGCTGTGTCGCCGGGCGCGCACCGCCGGCGTCCTCTCGATCGTCGATGGCGCCCATGTGCCCGCGCATCTCCCGCTCGACCTGCGCACGCTCGAGTGCGACATCTACACGGGCGCGCTGCACAAGTGGTTGGGCGCGCCGAAGGGATCCACGTTCCTCTTCGCCCGGCCCGAGGTGCAGCCGATGTTGCTGCCGCTCGTGGTGAGCTGGGGCTGGGAGAGCGACGCTCCGAGCGACTCGCAGTTCATCGATCACCACCAGTGGCAGGGCACGCGGGATCTCTCGCCGTTCCTCGCTGTGGGTGCCGCGATCGAATTCGTGCGCGCCCACGACTGGGCGGCGGTCCAAGCCGAGGGGCATCGTCGGGCGATGTACGCGCGCCGATCGATCAACGAACTGACGGGGCTCGCCTCGATCAGCCCCGACGTGCCGAGCGACGGCCACGAGTGGATCGGTCAACTGGTCGCGGTCCGTCTTCCGGACACCATCGACGTGATCTCGCTGAAGGCACGGCTCTTCGAGGAGTACCGGGTGGAGGTGCCGGTCCACCGCTGGGCCGACCAACCGATCATCCGGGTCAGCTGTGCGGCGTACACCACCGACGCCGATGTCGACGCGCTCGTCGGCGCGCTGGGTGAGCTTCTCTCGGCCCAGCGGTAGCGTTGCCGCTCATGGCCGATCGACCCGTCATCACCATCCCCGAGGGCGCGCCGCCCGCTGAGCTTGTCGCCGACGACGAGATCGTCGGCGAGGGCGACGAGGCAACCGTCGGCAAGCGCGTCGTCGTACACTACGTCGGTGCCGCGTGGAGCACTGGCGAGGAGTTCGACGCGAGCTGGGAGCGGGGGAGTGCGTTCGACTTCCGCCTCGGCACGCGTGAGGTGATCGAAGGGTGGGATCGCGGCGTGAAGGGCATGAAGGTCGGCGGTCGCCGACGCATCACCATCCCGCCCGATCTCGGCTATGGCAGCCGTGGCGCCGGCGGCGTCATCAAGGGCGGCGAGACCCTCGTGTTCGTCGTCGACCTCGTCGCTGTCCGCTAGCTCGCGCGTCGTCCGGCGAGGTCGGTCGCGGCGACGCTCGCGGTCGGCTCATCCGCGCACGTAGTGCACGCTGCGGCACCGAAAGCTTCAGCGCAGTCGTCGCCGGGGCAACATCCGAGTCGCCGGTGAGGGCGCGGTGGAGCAGCTCGGCGATCCGCTGGTCCAGGGTCTGGTCACTCACCCATTGTGTCGGGGGTGACGACGGCGGACCCAGATGCCCGGCCCGTCCGCGGTCCGCTCGACCACGAGCGTGCCGGCGGCGTAGTCGTGCAGGCCGCGGAGATCGAACATGATCGGCGCATAGACCGCCATCATCGCCGCGGTCAGCGCGTTGGCGTCGAGGACCGCAAACAGCGCGAGGAGCATCGGGGTCGCCGCGACCAACCATCGCGCTGCGGCGCGCAAAGGGTCCGGCGGGCGGTGCGATGCGCGATCGATCACTCGCAGGCCCACCCACAGCTTGCCGATCGACCACCCGAACATGGTGGCGGGCATCACGTAGTAGATGGCGTGGATCACCGCGCCCGTCCACGGCGCGGCACCGGCCTTGTGGGCGAGCAAGGTGGGCACGCCGATGATCACTTCATCGGTCAAGCCCGCGCTGAGCCTCCGCCAGCGAGTGGCCTGGTGCCGGCCGTCGGCGAGTGGGGGCCGGGGCGGATGGACCAACGGTGCCCTTTCCGACCGGTAGTCCGGGTCCTCGAACTCGTCGGCCTCGGCAGCACTCGGGTCGACCGACGACCAGGCCACCGCCTTCTCGATCTCGTCGGTGTGCTCCCCGCCGGCGACCACCTCACCGCGGACGATCCCGAAGGGGACGTCGCCCGTGCGCAGCACCGTACGCAGCAGGTCGACCTGATGGGGGCTGAGATGATGGATCGGGATCCTGCACGGGGCAGGCGGCCCCGGGGTGACGCGCTCGTCCATCACCCGTTGACGAGTCGGCGGACGCCCACCACTCGGCTGGTCGGGATGTTGCCGGTACGTACCACGTCGCCGGTCCGCGGGGAGTGGATCCAGGTCGTGGCGCTGGTCGCGATGCCGACGTGGCTGATGACGCCGCTTCCGGGCGCCGACTCGAGGAACACCAGATCACCGGGACGGATGGCCTCGGTGGTCCAGTCGATGGCGGTGCCGAACGCGATCTGTGCGCCGCTGTAGTGCGGCAGCACGATGCCGATCTCACGGTAGGCGGCCATCGTGAGACCGGAGCAGTCGAAGCTGTCGGGACCGACCATGAAGGCCTTGTAGGGCTTGCCGAGCTGCGCCCGCACGTAGTTCAAGACCACGTTCACCGGGGCCGGCACGGCAGACGCGCCCTTCGTGGGAGCGGTCGGGTTGGATGCCGCAGGCCGCGAACCGCCCGCCGGCACGACCAGCTTCATGTCGGCGTAGATGACGCTGCTGATCGACAGCTGGTTCACGGCAAGCAGCGAGGCAAGCCGGACACCGAGTCGGTTGGCGATCAGCGACAGCGAGTCGCCACGGACGACGATGTAGGGCGCCGAGTTGGCCTTGGCAGGCACTGTCGTCGTCGTTATGGTTTTCGTTGACTTCGTCGTTGACTTCGCCGTTGACGTCGTCGGGGTCGTCGTCGGGGTCGTGGATGACCCCGCCTTGGCCTGCGCGTTCGGGGGCAGCACTCCGCCGGCGGGAACCGTCAACCGCATCCCCGGCCAGATCAGGCTGTTCAGCACCAGGTGGTTCTCGGTGAGCAGCGAGCGAATCGGAACGTGGAGGGCGGCCGCGATGCCGGTGAGGTAGTCGTTCTTGACGACCACGTACACCGCGTTCTTGGTCGCGGCGGGCACGACGGCGACGCTGTGGGCGCCGCCGGGCACCACGAGCACCTGGCCGGGGAGGATGAGGCTGGTGAGCACCATCTTGTTGGCGGCGAGCAGATCACTCACCTTCACGTTGAGCTTGAGAGCGATGCCCATCAGATAGTCGCCGGTCTGCACGGTGTAGCCGCCGTTGGCCATTGAAGTGTTCGGCACCGCAAACACCGGCTGGACCGTGGCTACCGACACACCCACGGCGAGCACGGCGACGATGAATGTCCGGCGGAGACGAGTCATGTGTCATGCATCGGCACTCTCACGCGAGACTTTACGGTTTCTTGAGACGAGCGGGCGTCGGCCCAGGTCATCGTCGACAGAATTTATTTCTGTCCACGAGGGATCGCACAGTTGGCGGTGAGCTTCAACATCACGAACGGATTCGCCGCCTTGCCGCCCAGGGGATGCCATTCGAAATGGAGATGGGCAACGCTGGCCAGGCCGGTCATTCCGACCGCGCCGATGACCTGGCCGGCGACAACGTGGACGCCGGGGACCATTCCCTTGGCAAACGCCTTCAGATGCCCGTAGAAGAAGCGGGTCCCGTCCGACGTGGTCACCCAGATCTGGTTCCCCCCGAGCGAGCCTGGCCGATCGGGGAGCCGGCGGCTGACGACACCTGCCTCGACGGCGAGGACAGGGCTCCCGGCCCTGGCGAACAAATCAACGCCCTCGTGCTGACGCCCACCGGATCGCGGCGCGCCCCAGGTGTCGGCGAACCCGCAGTTCGCGGAAATGGGGAACGAGGCCAGCGCATACGGCCGCGGCACTGGGGCCACGGCACGTCCCGCGGCGAGCAGGACGGCCGAGGTGTACGCGTCGACCGCTCCAGTGGCCACCAGGTGGCGACCGGTCTGGAACGAGGCGACAGCCTCCGCGGTGGCGGTCCCGAAGATGCCATCCGTGCCGCCGCGCATGCGGATCCCGACCCTGAGCAGGGCGACCTGCACGGTGCGGACGTCGGCTCCGGTGGACCCGACACGCACCACGGGCAGCGGCGGCAGCAGGCCCAGCGCGACGGCGGTGGCGTCGTCGAGCGCGCCCGAAGCCCCCAGCCCCTTCGCGGTCTGGAAGGCAGCGATCGCCCTCGTCGTGCCCGGCCCGAACACGCCGTCTGCCCCTCCCACGACGTGCACGCCGGCACCGACGAGGAGCTTCTGCAGTTGGACCACCCCGGCAGAGTGATCGCCCTGGTGGGGCAGCGAGCCGGCGTCGACGGGCCGTGGCACCGCTCCCACCAGCAGGGCGACGAGCCCGGCAGCGACGAAACGGCGGATATGCTCAGCGCGATGGAGCATTCGTTCTCCCTCGTTCGGCCCGCTTGACATCCACCGTAGACCCACCCGCCGTGGAAACGACGTCGGGCGCAGGTCCTGGCAAGATGGACGCACACGGTGGTGTTCACGAGGGGAATCGAACGATGTCGACGACAAGGGCGACGACAAGGGCGACGACAAAGGCGACCGCACAGCAGCCCACACGACCGGCCAGGGGTGACGAGGAGAAGCTCGCCGCGGTCGTGGAAGCGATCTGGGAGCACCGTGAGGAACTGGCGCGGATGGCAACCGATCTCCCGGCACTGTTGCAGGACGCCGGCCTGCACATGCAGGAGGCGGGGGAGGGGGCCCAACGGGCGAGTGCGGCCCTCGGTGGCGACATCCGCGAGCTCACCGGACACGCCGCCGACATGCTGGAAGCGTCGAAGCACCAGCTCAAGGCCGTGTTGCAGGCACTCGAGGGCGCCGGCCGAATGCTGCGCAACCTGCCGCTGATCGGCGAGATGGGCAAGATGATGGGCGAGAGCCTGGGTGCGATCGGCGATGTTGCCGACAACCTCGATGGAGTGGGCCAAAGGGTCCGTGGCCTGGGCGATCGACTCGCCAGCGTGGGCACCGACCTCGATCTGATGGGTGGCTCGCTGCTGGGTGGCGGCCACCGTCTGGCGAGCTACGGCTCTCCAGTCCCCACCAAGAAGACCCCAGTCAGGAAGGGCCCGGCGAAGAAGGTCCCGGCGATGACGACCCCGGCGAAGAAGGCCCCAATCAAGAAGGCCCCAATCAAGAAGGCCCCAATCAAAAAGGGCCCAGTCAAGAAGGGCCCGGCGAAGAAGGGCCCGGCGAAGGGGAGCGCGGTCCGCAAGCCCCCGGCCAAGCGCGCAGCCCTTAGTCGACGGGCGTAGTCTGCTTCAACTGACATAACGAGGATTATGGGCGTTGGTTCGGCGCTCGGTCTCGCGGTGACGCTCCTGTTCCCACAGATTCGGCTTCTGTCACCTCTTCCTCTGAAGAATTTCAGATCGAGATGTGACCGGGGCGGTGCGGCGGCGTTGCAGGGCCCCCGGCATTTTGGTCATGACGCAGGTCTCCCACGACGCTGCGCCCGACGGTGGGATCCGAACTCAGCGGTCCGTGAGGGATCCGGCGTCACGCCACGCCGCTTCGGCGAGGTCGAGCCGCTCGGTGGCCTGTGCTCGCAGCCGGTCGGCGACACCCGCCACGACCACGTTCGCCCACGCCAACGTGCCGACGTGGCTGTCGAAGGGCCCACCACCTGCAGCCGCAACCGTGAACGTGCGCTCCGCGAGCGACGCCAGCGGCGACAGCAGGCTGTCGGTGACCGCGGCGCACCAGGCACCCGAGCCCCTCGCCTGCTTGGCGGCGTCGACGACCCATCTGTCATAACGGCGCAGGTCGAGGGTGATCAACGTGTCGGTCGGACGTAACAGTGCGATCGCCCTGCGGACGGCGACGTCGTTGCCGTCGATGAGCGTCACGTCGTCGCGCAAGGCACGCAGGTCGCCCACCATCTGGCGAGCCACACCCGCGGACGCGTCGCCGGACAGCACGAACACCCTGCTCCCCTGGTCTGCGAGGTGCTGCACCAGGTCGTCGAGCGCCGCGCCGTCGAGCGCGCGCAACGTGCTGGCCACGTTGTCGATCTCCAGGTCCAGGTGCCGGCCGATGGCATCGGTGGCTGCCGGCTCACGGATGCGCTCGGCCGCTGGGCGCAGTTGGCGCGCCAGGGCGTGCTGCACGGAATCCTGTAGACCAGTGAAACCGTCAAATCCGAGCTTGCTGGCGAGCCGCACCACTGTCGCCGCACCCGATGAGGACGCCTCTGCCAGCTCAGCGACCGTGCCGAAGGCGACGAGCTGCGGTCGCTCGAG
>JAYVMH010000230.1:0-6571 GCA_043759015.1 Actinomycetota bacterium | reverse complement strand
GGGCGACGAGGTCGGGTGTGATCGGCAGCTCCGGCAGCTCGGCGACGAGCTCGGGCACGGCGCGCTGTTTCGACGAGCACGCGAGGCGCGGCGACCAGTCGATCATCCACGCTCCGAGCGGTCCGGCGGCGGCGAGCACACGTGCGTGCCGCACCGCGTCGCCCCGATGTCGGGCCAGCAGCGGTGGCACGAGCTCGGGCGCCAGCCGCCTCCCGTTGCGGACGACGGCGAGCACCCATTCGTCTTCCAGCAGCGGCCAATCGGTAATCATCGTGCGCCACGTCGCGGTGGCCGCCGGGGGCGTGATCGGGCGGGGGTCGGCGGGTGGCGGCGCCACCAACGGTGCGGCGGCACCGGGCAACACCCCGGCGCGGCGAACGGCCGTGCACGCAGCGACCTGCTGCAACAACCGCTGCGACGCGGTGGGCGCCGGATCGTCGGCAGCCAGGTCCGCGAGGCCACCGAGAGGCGGGGAGGGAGGCTCGCGACGATCCGTGCCCAACAGTGCAACCGTGACCATCTGCTGCCAGTAGGCGTCGATCGACGTGAGGGTCATCCCGCCGCCCCGACGAACGAGGGATCCGCGGTGGGGCCGATGTCCACCGCTCGATCAGCGAGGTGGACGCTGAGTGGCACCACGCCGAGCGGCGTCCATTCTGCGGTGACGGTGATCGGGCGACCCTCGCTGCACGCGAGCAACGCGCCGACACCCGGCGTTCCATCGGCGAGTGGGAGAGAACCGTAGGAGTCGGTGAGCACCCATCGATCGCCGAGGCGCGCTGGTGAAGCCTGCACGCAGAACGGATGTCGATCGAGCCACGGCTCGAGCGCGAGCGCGGCGCCGACCTCGTCGCACGCCTCGTGCACCGAAGACCCGCTGACCTCCCGCCACACCTGCGCGTCGGAGTGGCGTCGGCCCAGGAGCGCGCGCAACCCGACCGCCCCCGGGTATCGGAACACATCGGCTCGAACTCGTGTGCCAACCCGCAGCGAGGTGTCGAGCGACTGCCGATAGGCGGCGAACGAGAGCACCATCGCCCACTCGCGCGTGGTATGACCGCGGAGCCAGACCCGACGGACTTCGATGCGGTCCTCGCGCACGTCGCTGCGCCCCATCACCACCCAATCGTCGGTGATCGGCACGCCGCCGAGTACATCGGCTTGGCGGACCTGCCAACCGATCGTCGTGGCCACGGAATCGGCCAACGCCGGCGCGAGCGCGCCGAGGTGCCGCCCGCCGTGGGCCAAGAGGTGCAGCGCACCGAGCTCGGCAAGGACCTGCTCGTGCCACTGCGGGTGGGCGCCGACGACGCCGGCGACGCGGCGCACCCGGTTCGCCAGCCCGCCGACCTGCGCATCCACCAGCCGCGCCGCAAGGTCGTCCCACGTGCGATAGCGCGACAGTGCCGGGTCAGCGAGACCGGTGCGGAGGCGGTCGTCGAGCCAGCGGTCGAGCTCGGCCAATCCCGCCGCCATGCGCGCCACCCGATCGTCGCGCGCCTTGGAGGGGTCGTGCTCCGGCGCTGCGGGTGTCGTTGAGGAGGGTGTCGTTGACGAGGGTGTCGTTGACGAGGGTGTCGTTGACGAGGGTGTCGTTGACGAGGCAGCAGGCGCGTCGGCCCCGACGCGCCCAGCCAGCCACCCCGCAGCGAACGGCGGCACCTCGACGAAAGGAACCTGACCGCGCGCCCACAGCAGCAGCAGCGCCAGTGCGTGCTTGCAGGGGTGCACGCGGCTGGGGCACGAGCAGCGCATGGCCACGCCGACGTGGTCGACCACGCACTCGTACGGTTCGGCGCTCGTGCCCGTGCAGCGCCCCCACACCGCGCGCTGGTCGTAGCCGGCGCCCACCCACCGCCCGGGCACCGCGAGCGGCTGGGCAGCGGCGATCGAGCCGGGTCGGGGCGCGACCGCGAAGACCTGCTCCACCTGCCACCGACCCGGGACCGCATTCACGCCCACACGGTACTCAAGGGGTCTCACAGGGTCGTGTGGCTCAAGGGTCGTGTGGCTCAAGGGTCGTGTGGCTCAAGGGTCGTGTGGCTCAAGGGTCGTGTGGCTCACACATGGTCCGCGTGTAGCACGGGCGCGGCCGTGGCGTACGCCCACGCCGTGCCGGCAACGACGACGAGCATGCAGAGCAAGAAGCTCACGGTCACAGGGAAGACCCACACGTGCTTGATCTCCGACCAGCGCAGTCGATAGAAGTCGCGGAGCACATCGAGCTGCACCACGCGGAGGTGTTGGCCGGGCTTGACCACGAGGAGCGTGCTCGTGAGGTTGGCCTGTTGCGTCTGCGGGTCGGTCATGCTCACGGGCAGGCACAGCAGCACGCCGAGGACCATCGTCGCGGTGACGCCGACGCGCATCGCGACCGGGGTGTCGGGACGGCACGCGGCAACGAGGGCGAGCGGCACGATCGCGAACATCGGGATCATCAACCGCGGACCCATCGCCGCCCCGCCCCACCACTCGTAGTACCCCGCGTTGAACAAGAAGTAGGCGACGAGCGTCGCCAGCGAGGCGATCGCCACGGGTCGCAGGCGCGCATCACGGCGCGCCAGCCACACGGCACACACGATGACCATCATCAGCCAAGGCGACCAGAGGAGGATGCCGCGGTAGGCGTGGAACGAGAGGAACCACATCGCGTCGAGCTTCGGCGCGGTCACACCCATGATGCCCTTCGACATGGCGGTGCGGAAGAACGTCGACGACTCGTACCGGTATGGGATGGTGGGGCTGCCGAAGATCGCGGCGCTGTAGGTCGCGAACGCCACGAGCGGCAGCGACGCAACCCCGGCGCAGATCGCTCCGAGGCGTGCCGCACGCGCGAGGCCCAGCCGGCGCAGCTCGATCAGCAGGAGCACCCCGATGACCACCACGGCGATCACGAACGTGAAGTCGAAGATCATCGCCGAACCCAACAGCAATCCGATCAGCGCGACGCGCCGCTTCGTGAGCGGTGGCGACCAGATGCGGGTCAGTGCCCCGAGGCAGCAGGCGATGCCAGGCAGGTAGGGGAAGAACACGGTCGAATAGCCGAACAACATGCTGCCGAAGAACACGCCGGACGTCACCAGGATCGCCAGCCGCGGGATGGCGCCGAGACGGATCAGCAACGCGGCGAGCAGCATCGCCGCCAGCGCCGCCGGCAGCGAGACTGCCCAGCGGGTGAGGAGGAACTGGATGAGCTGAAAGCTCGGGTGGACGTGTAACAGTCGGGCAGCGATGCTGACCAGGCCGTACACGGGCATGGCCAGCAGCGACACACCGAACACCTTGTCGCTGTAGTAGTGCCCGTCGAAGGACGCCTTGTCGCCGGTGACGAACGGCGTGGTCCCGTGATACGAATCGATCGACACGCTGCCATGGTCGACCACGGAGAACACCAGATCGAGCCGGGAGTTCGCGTTCCAGCCGGTGGCAGGCTGGGTAACGAGACAGGTCGCGACGAACACCGTGGCGCCGAGCAGCAAGAGCGCGCGTCTGGTCGGTGAACCTCTGAACGCTGTTGTTCGTTCTATTTCGTCCGTCCTGTTCTGGGTCTTCGCAGCGACCAGGGGTCACGACATCCGCAAGTCTGGCCGAAGTCGAGCCGGAGCTGGCGACCCGCCACTCGCGCGGACCATCGCGCCCTCATCCTGGAGACCACAGCGCTCCTCCACGACGTCGGACGCGCCGCCGATCCTGCGAACTCGCGACCCCACGGCTTCGTCGGCGCCGAACTGCTCATCGCATGGGGTTTCATCGACGCTGCGCCGTTGGTCGCGCATCATTCCGGCGCGAGTCACGAGGCAGCGCTCCGGGGCATGTCCGACCAGGACGAGTGGTTCCAGCACGATCGCGAGCTGCTCGCCGTGCTGACCTACTTCGACCGCACCACCGGGCCGACCGGCGCGAGCCTCACCCTCGAGGAGCGTCGGGAAGCGCTGACCGCTCGCCATGGTGCCTGCTCCGCACCGATCCGCGTGTTCGACCTCGTTCGGCCGGAAGCTGAGCTCGGTCGCAACACCGTGTCGCGTTGGGTACCGGACGTGCAGTCCTCACCCGTCGTCATCGCTGACACCTTTGCGCCCTCTCCCGTCGCAACGGTGAACCACAGCCTCGTCGTGCCTAGAAGAGCGTCGGCTGCTCGGGTTTGATCACTCGTGGCACGCCGGGCCACGGTACGTAGTGGTCCATGAACACCCAGGTGCGGCGGTGGATCGCCGAGGGGCCGTAGCCGAGCAGCGCGGCCTTGTGGACCGGGCACGGGTAGCCCTTGTTGGTGTCGAAGCTCCAGTGCGGGTAGCTCACCGACATGTCGCGCATGATGCGATCGCGGGTGACCTTGGCGAGGATGCTCGCCGTTGCCACCGACAAGCAGTATCGGTCCGCCTTCACCCGCATCTCGACGTGAGCGACGGCACCGGCGAGGAAGTTCCAATTGCCGTCGACAACCGCCGCGTCGGGGCGAACGCCGAGCCCGGCGATCGCCCGCCGCGCAGCGAGACGTTGGGCCTCTGCCATGCCCAGCTCGTCGCACTCCTCCTGGCTCGCGCCACCCACAGCCCACGCGTCGCACCACCCCGCGATGCGATCGAACAGACGCTCGCGATTGGCCTCGGAGAGCATCTTGGAATCGCGAACGCCGTTCACCCGGCGCTCACGCGGCAGGATCGCGGCGCCCACCATCAACGGCCCGGCCCACGCACCGCGGCCGACCTCGTCGACCCCGACGATGATGTCGTGGCCCGCGGCCCACAGCTCCTTCTCCATCGAACGTGTCGGCGCGGTGGTCATCGCGGCGAAGGGTTCAACGAAGCACGAGGGCGGCAGGGCCGGCGCCCACTTCACCGACGGCGAACCACATGTCCGACAGGTCGGCGAGCACCGCAGGGCTCACCGCCGCCAGCAGGCCACCGGACGTCTGCGGATCCATGCACAGCGCCTCGCCGTCGGCGGTCGCCGTGCTCGAGAGGTGCGCCATCACGTACTCCCGGTTGCGAGGGTCGCCGCCGGTGCGCACACCACGGAGGGCCGCCTCGCGAGCCCCCGGGTACGTGCGCACGTCGGCGGTGTGGACGACCACCGTGACGTCGCCCCGCTCGGCCATCTCCCAGCCGTGCCCGGCGAGCCCGTAACCCGTGACGTCGGTGACCGCGTGGACAGCCGCGCCGAGCGATTGGAGCTCCTCGGATGCGGCGCGGTTGAGCATTCGCATGCCGGCGGTCGCCACGGCCTTGTCCTGCGGTGTCCCACCGGCCAACGCGAGCCCGGTGCCGATCGGCTTGCTGAGCACGAGCACGTCGCCCGGCCGGGAGCCGCCCTTGCGGAACACCCTGTCGGGGTGGACCACGCCCTGGACGGCGAGACCGAAGATCGGTTCCGGGTTGCGGATCGTGTGGCCGCCCGCGATCGTGCCACCTGCCGCCGACACGACCTCGGCCGCGGCGTCGAAGATCGCGACGATCGCCTCACGAGGGAAGTGCTCGGGGAACGCGGCAACGTTGACCGCGATGACCACCCGGCCGCCCATCGCGAACACGTCGCTGCACGCATTCGCGGCCGCGATCGCACCGAAGTCGGAGGGGTGATCGACGAGCGGAGGGAAGAAGTCGGTGGTGCTCACCAACGCGACATCCGGGGCCACCTGGTAGATCGCAGCATCGTCGAACGGGGCGAGCCCGACGAGCAACGCCGGGTCGAACCCGGCGGGCATCTCGCGCACCAAACCCGTCAGCAGCGATGCCCCCCACTTCGCGGCGCAGCCCCCGCACGACGTCCACTCGGTGAGCTTGAGATCCGCGAACCCATCGTCCAACAACGTCACGGCGACAGCCTACGGTGCGCCCGGCGAGCCGGGGCTACGCGACGGTGCTGGAACCCGTTGTCGTTTCGCTGTGCGTTTCGCTGTGCGTTTCGCTGTGCGTCTCCGTCTGCGGGACTGCCGTTGCCGAACCGTCGCCCGAAGAGTCGAGCGTGGCGTCCGGTACGGCCCCCTCCTCACGCTCGACGTGACGAGCCGCGTCGCGGATCGCGGTGCGCACGAGGTCGAGGCCGGCCAATCCCGGCAGGGTGTCGATGCGATCCTCGATGCGATCGATGAGCTCCATGCCATCGCCACCACCGAACAGGTAGGCCGTCGCGAACGAGGTCTCGATCTTGGGTACGTCGCCGTTGCCGACCGGTGCCCACTGGTGGCGGAGGAACCACTTGGTGACCTGCTGGGCCCGTCGATCGCCCTCGAGGAGGTCGCGGGCGTACGACGAGTAGTACGCCGCGTGGCGGCCCTCCTGGCGCATGATCCGACCGAGCAGTTCGGTGAGCACGGGATGGTCGGCGACGCGGGCCAGCCGGTTGTACGCCGCATTCGCAGTCCACTCGTTGATCGCTCCCCACGTCATGTGCACCGCGGGGAACTTGCGAACGCCGTGGCCGAGCAGCCAGAAGATCAGCGGACTGAAGAACAGGTAGCGCTTGTTCCACTGGCGCATCTGGATCAGCCGTTCGTCGTGCGCGGGCCAGTCGTGGGCGGCGAGCACGCGTCCGAGCGCCTCACCGTGCCAGTACTCCTCGTAGTTCCATA
>JAYVMH010000229.1:0-6621 GCA_043759015.1 Actinomycetota bacterium | reverse complement strand
TGAGGACGGCCGCGCCGACGGTGGCTGCGGACAGCACCGAGATCATGAGGATGTAGCGCAGCTTCGCGCCGGCGACGAGCATGATGCCCATGGCCATCAGCACCAGCACGGACGACGAGCCGAGGTCGGGCTGCACGATGATCAGCGCGATCGGAACACCCACCAGCATCAAGCCGACGATGAAGCGATGGTACGGGAGCTCGTCGCTGCGATCCTCGGCGAGGTAGGCCGCGACGGTGAGCAGCACCGTGAACTTGGCGAACTCCGCCGGTTGCAGGTTCAGCGGACCCACCGTGAAGCTGAGCACGGTCTGGTTGCGCTTCACGTGCAACAGGTTCATCAAGGCGATCAGCACGAGCAGCATCAGGGTGACGCCGTAGAGGAACCGCGAGTGGTCCTTCCACCAGTCGTAGTCGAACGCCATGACGATGACCATCGTGAGGACCGCACCGATGAGGAACACCTCTTGGCGGGTGACGAAGAGGAACGGGTTGGAGAACTTGGTGTACGACGCGGAGTAGATCACCAGCAGCCCGATGATCGAGAGCGCACCCTGCGCGGACAGCAGCACGTAGTCGATGTTGCGGCCGGGAGCGGACGGGCTGGCGTGGATGTTGCCGAGCCCGGAGTCGGGCTTGCGCTGCATAAAGCTGAGCGCCACGGCCGACCTCAGCCTCGACCGACATCGCCGAAGCCGAGGCCCAGGCAGGAGGAGTTCGCCAACTTCATCGGCGGCGCCGCTTCGGTGGAGTTCACGTCGAGCGGGTCGCTGACGTACACGGGGTCGGTGTGCACGTGGTTCGAGATCGCGAGGAACATGCACTTGGTGACGGGGGCCGCGGCCTTTGCGCCGTACCCGCTCTTCTCCAGGTACGACACGACGGTGTAGGGCAGGGCGGGGTCGAGGCTGAACGCCCCGAACGCCGACGAGTCGTTCCAGGGCAGCACGGCCGCGCCCTGCGCCGTGCCGGTCTTGCCCGCGATGTCCAGCGGGAAGCCGCGGAACAGGTACTCGCCGGTGGTGGAGTGGTAGATGCCGAAGCGCACGCCCGGCCCGCGGATCACGCGATGCAAGCCGTCGATGATCGGCTGGCGGATCTCCGGCGGCATCTCGAGGTGGTCACGCACGATCGGTTGGTCGAAGCTCTTCACGATGGTGCCGGCGGCGAGGTTGGCCACGCCGGGGTTGGCATCGGGCGTGAGAGGCGCGTAGATGGCCTTCACGATCGAGGGCTGCAGCAGCGACCCGCCGTTGGCGAACGTGGAGAACGCATCGGCAATCTGCAGCGGGGTGGCGGCCATCAGGCCCTGCCCGATCGCCACCTGCACGTTGTCGCCGACGACCAGTCGGGGCACCTCGCCCTTGGCCAGCACGTGCTTGTCGATCAACGCCTTCTTCACCGCGTCGTCGGGAATGCGGCCACCCCACTCGAAGGGCAGCTGCACGCCGGTCTTGATGCCGAAGCCGAACCGCTGGAGGTCGGTCTTCAAGAGGCTGGTCTTGCCCTGGTCCTTCTGCTCGCTGAGGATCCAGAACTGCTCGCCTAGGTGGTAGAAGAACGTGTCGGACGACACCGCCAGCGCATCTGCCACCCGCAGCGGTCCGTACTTCGACGACCGACCAGTGCGCGGGTTGGTGGCGTTCTTGAAGATGCATCGGGCAACGCCGCCGTTCTGCTGGCAGTCGGGCTTCGGGATCGACTCGAGGCGGTACTCGCCCTGGTCCACCCAGATCGTGTTGGCATCGATGAGGCCGGAGTGCATCGCGGACCAGGCGACGAACGGCTTGATGGACGAGCCGAGGTTGTAGTTGCCCTGCACCGCTCGGTTGACGAGGATCGACTGGTCGGGGTTGATCTTGGTGCCATCGGGGTTCGTCGCCGGGAACAGCTGCTTGTACTTGTCGCCGCTGATCCCGCTCTCCATCCATCGGTTGTCGAACGTCGGGTAGCTGGCCATCGCGAGGATCTGACCGTTGACGTGGTTCATCACGACCACCGACCCGGCCGGCGCCTTGTGCTGCACCCACTCCGGGTAGTCCTGCTTGGTGCCGTCGGGGAGCGGCTGCTGGTACACCCTGTGGGCGCAGTTCGTCTTCACGTCGCACGGGTTGTGCGGCGCGGCGTCGGTCTGGGCGAGGTCCTCGGGGAGGTTCCGTCGCTGCCGCAGCTCGGTCTGCAGCGCCTGCTCGGCGTACTGCTGCGCGTCCAGATCGATGCTCAGCTGGATGTCGAAGCCGGCCACCGGCTCGACGCGTTGGTCGGTGAGCTCGCGCACGATGCTGCCGGACGCGTCAACCTCGTAGACGCGCTTGCCCCACTGACCGTGGAGCTCGCGCTCCATGCTCTCCTCGGCGCCGAACTGGCCGACCCGTTCGTTGCGCTTGTAGCCCTGCTGCAGGTAGCTCTGCAGGTTGGACGACGTGATGCCGCCCATGTACCCGACGACGTGCGAGGCGAGCGGTGCGTACGGATAGACACGACGGAACTGTTCGAGAACGTCGACACCGGGAAAGTCCTCGCTGCGCTCCTTCAGGAAGTTCACCGTGGGTTCGTCCACGTCCTCCTTCAGCGGGAGCGGCAGCAACACGTCGTACAGCTGCTTCCTCTTGCACGGCTTGGGGAGCTGATAGCACGGGTCGTAGCGCCGCATCAGGTCCACGACCGGCGTCCTCAGCGGCCCGGACAAATGCTGGAACAGCGCGTTACGGTTCTTCGTGTTCTTGATGATCGCCCAGTCGACGGTGACCGTGAGGATCCGCTCGTTGTCGGCCAGGATGCGACCCCTGGCATCGAAGATGCGGCCGCGCTCGGGCGGAAGGAACACCTCGCGGGTCTTCGACGCGGTGACCTTGGCCTGGTAGTAGTCGCTCTTCACGCTCTGCAGGAACCACAGCCGCGCGCCGAGCAGGCCAATGAGCAGCAGCGACACCGTGGCCAGGACGCCGAGGCGGGCGCTGCGCTTATCGACGGCCATCGGACCATTCTTGTCGTTCCGAGCGGGGAAGTGCGCGCGCCGTCACTCCAGCATCGCCTTCCACTTCTTGGGTTTGAAACCCATCATCCACCGGCCGACGGGCATCAGCAGCGGACACAACAGCGCGGACACGACCGCGACGAGCGGAACGGTGACGACGAGCCGAGAGGTGATCCAACCGCTCTGCCCGGTGATGACCTCTGCGATCGGGATCGCCAGCTCCCCCACTGCCGCACCGACGAACGCGAACAGGCTGGCGAGCCACCACTGCGGGTCCGGGGTGAACGTGTGCACGTAGCCGGCCGTCATCCCGGCCAATCCGTAGGCGAGCGCCATCAAGCCCAACGGTGTGTTGCCGCTGACGTCGTAGAGCAGGCCGAGCACGAACCCGGCTACCGCACCCCGGTCCGAGCCGCCACCGGCGCCGGCTGCGACCACGAGCGCCAGGACGATCTGCAACTTCACGTCGTGGAACGGGTGGTTCCCGAGGATCACCCGCTGGATCGAGAGCGCGACGAGGCCGACCGGAACCAGCCGCAGCAGCGGTCCGAACACGATGTTGCGCACTGGTCACCGTCCGACGGCGTCTTGGTTCGGTGCGTAGAGCACGACCGCAACGAAGTTCAGTCGCTTCAGACTCGCGTTCGGGGTGACCCCGACGAGCGCACTGCTGCTGCCCGTCTGCCGGTCGATCCGCGTGATGATGCCGATCGGGATGCCCTGTGGGGCAAGGCCGTTGTTGCCGCCGGCTGTGTCGACGATGGCCCCGACCTTGACACTGGTGAGCAACGAGGTGGTGTCGACGAAGCGGAGGTTCAACACCTTGTCCCTGCCCTGCCCCTCGAGGGTTCCCGTCTCGCGGACGACCTCCAGGATCGTGGTCGTCGTGACCGCAGGAACCAACGGGGCGGTCGTCGTGATCGGGGGCAACGTCTCGAAGCCCGGGATGTTGTTGAACGGGTTGGTGGTCGACGGCGTGGTGTCGAACGAGATCGGATTGCCGACAGGGATGCCCGACAACGTCGTGCTCCCCGTGGGCGTGGTGGTGGTCGAGGACGACGTGTCGGCGCCGGGGGTGGTGAGCACCTGCGCCGAGATCGCGAACTCCGGGTCGGTGAGCAGCAGCACGATCGAGTGGGTGGGGAACACCTTGGTGATGCGACCGATCAGGCCGGCACCGTCGGTGACCGGCATCCCGACCGCGACGCCCTGGCGCGACCCCACGCTGATCTCGACGGTGCTCTGGAAGTTGCTGGGCGACTCGCCGACCACCTGGGCGACCACCGTCTTGTACTGGAACTTGGAGGTCAGCTGGTTTATCTTCAACAGCTCGCGATACTCGAGCACCGCCGACCGGGCCTCCACGTCGTTGCCGAGGAGGTGTTCGAGTTGGTCGCGCAGCGCATCGTTCTGGCGTGCCAGGTCGTCGTAGTTGGTGATGCCGTTCCAGGCTCGCTCCACGGGCAGCGACACCGCACGCGTCGCCGTGTCGAACGGCTGCATGACGCGCGCGAAGAGGCTGCGCGCGTGGTCGATCAGGGGGTTGCCACGCTTGTCCAGCGTGATCAGCAGCACGCACGTGAGCACGACCAACAGGAGCACCCTGCGGCGACTCAACGACGAGAACATGCGACGGGCCGCCGTTGCTTAGTCGTCGCCGCCGAGCGACATCAGCCCACGCATCGCGTCGATGTTCTCCAACGCCCGCCCGGATCCGATGACCACGCTGAACAGCGGGTCGCGGGCGATGTTGATGGGCATGCCGGTCTCGTGCGAGAGGCGCCGGTCGAGGCCGGCGAGCAGTGCGCCGCCGCCCGTGATCATGATGCCTTGCTCCATGATGTCGGCGGCGAGCTCCGGTGGTGTGCGGTCGAGCGTGGCTTTCACAGCATCGACAATGGCAGACACCGGCTCGGAAAGGGCTTCACGAACCTGTTCGGTGGTGATCGGGATGGTGCGCGGCAGCCCGCTGATCAGGTCGCGTCCGCGGATGTCGGCGGTGAGCTCGTCGTCGAGCGGCCAGGCCGAACCCATGTGGATCTTGATCTCCTCGGACGTGCGGTCCCCGATGGCGAGCGAGAACTCCTTCTTCACCCACTGCAGCACCGCCTCGTCGAGCTCGTCGCCCGCCACCCGCACCGACTGCGCGGTGACGATGCCGCCCAGGGAGATGACGGCGACCTCCGTTGTGCCACCGCCGATGTCGACGATCATGTTGCCGCTGGGCTCGTGCACGGGCATGTCGGCACCGATGGCGGCGGCCATCGGCTCTTCGATGATGTGCACCGGCTTGCGCGCGCCTGCATACTCGGCAGCGTCCTGCACGGCGCGTTGCTCGACGCCGGTGATGCCCGACGGCACGCAGATGATCATGCGCGGCTTGCTCCAGCGGCTGGCGTGCACCTTCTGGATGAAGTAGCGCAGCATCTTCTCGCACACCTCGAAGTCGGCGATCACACCGTCTTTCAACGGCCGAATCGTCTTGATCCGGCCCGGGGTGCGACCCATCATCCGCTTGGCCTCGTGGCCGACCGCCACGGGCCGACCGTCGGTGATGTCGATGGCGACGACCGACGGCTCGTTCAGCACCACACCCTGACCGCGCGCGTAGATCAACGTGTTGGCGGTGCCGAGGTCGATGGCGAGGTCGCGACCGAGTGCGAGCGGATTGCTTCGAGCCATCAGCACCCTCCTCGAGTCGGCCTGGACATGACGATCCAGTGTAGCGGCACCTCAGTTTGTTACAGATCTGGGAAGAAAATGGTGATTTCGCGCTGAGCGGACTCCAGCGAGTCGCTGCCGTGGATGAGGTTCTCGGTGAACGAGGCGCTGAGGTCGCCGCGGATGGTGCCGCCGGCTGCCTTGCGCGAGTTCGTCGCCCCCATCAGCGTACGCATCACTTCCCAGGTGTCCTCGGGACCCTCGGCCACCATCGCAACGACGGGACCACTGCTCATGAACGCCACCAGATCGGCGTAGAAGCCCTTGCCCACGTGGTCCGCGTAGTGCCGGGCCAGGATGTCGGCGTCCAGCCGGCGCAGGTCCATGGCCACGATCGTCAGGTCCTTGGCCTCGATGCGAGCGATGATCTGGCCGGCGAGCTTGCGCTGGACGGCGTCGGGCTTGAGCAGGACGAGGGTGCGATCGGACATGGCGGGCAAGGCTACCGCCGGCGGGTCAGTTGATCACCTTGCGCAGGTACGGGCGGGCTGCACCGACGATGTACAGCGACCCGGTGATGAGGATCGCGTCCTCTGCCATCGCATGGCTGCGGGCATGGTCGATCGCCCGCTCGACGCTGTCGGTCTGCACCACATCGTCGCAGCCCATGGCCCTCGCTGCGGCGGTGATCTCCTCGGCAGGCAGGCCCCGGGGAGTGGGCGCGGTACACGTGATCACCCGGTCGAACTCGTCGGCCCGCAACGCCGACAGCATGTCGCGCGGGTTGCGCCCCTTGAGGCAGCCGACCACGAGGAGGCGCCGGCCGGCCGGATCGAAGTCCTCGAAGAACACCGTGGCGCACGAGTCGGCCCCGGGGGGGTTGTGGGCGCCGTCGATGATCACCAGCGGTTGATGACCCATCACCTCGAAGCGACCGGGCATCAGGACTTCGGCGAAACCCTCGCTGACGATGTCGCTGTGGAC
>JAYVMH010000228.1:0-14881 GCA_043759015.1 Actinomycetota bacterium | reverse complement strand
TCGCGGCCTGCTCGATGTTCATCGCCATCATCAACTTGCCGGCGCCGTCGGGTTCCGTCGAGGCCTCGCCGTGGTAGAGGTCGGGTGCCAGCGCGGTGAAGCCTGCGGCCGCGAATCGGTCGACCACGTCCTTGATGTGCGGTACGAGGCCCCACCACTCCTGGATGACCAGCACACCAGGCCCGGACCCTGCGATGTAGCCGTCGCACGTATGACCATTGCTCTTGAACGTGACCATCTCTCCCATGCCCGAACGGTAGCGCGCCGACCGATGTGCGATTTTGTGCGGACACAAAGAGCACTCTGTACGCCACACGGTGTGACAACTACGATGGTCGCCATGACCGAGCTCGACACCCACCCCGCCGACGCGTTCGCCAACGACCGAAAGCATGTCTTCCACTCCTGGAGCGCGCAGGGTGCGATCAACCCCCTCGTCGTCACCCGCGCCGAGGGCAGCTACTTCTGGACCGAGGACGGCACCCGCTTCCTCGACTTCTCCAGCCAGCTGATGAACATGAACATCGGGCATCAGCACCCAAAGCTCGTGGCGGCGATCAAGGATCAGGTCGACCGGTTGTGCACGATCGCTCCGTTCCACGCCAACGACGCCCGCAGCGAAGCGGCCCGCCTGATCACCGAGGTGGCGGGCACCAACCTGGCGAACAGCGACTTGAACATGGTGTTCTTCACCAACGGCGGCGCCGAGGCCACGGAGAACGCGGTCCGCATGGCTCGCCTCCACACCGGTCGCAACAAGGTGCTCAACCACTACCGCAGCTATCACGGCGCCACCAACGGGGCCATCACGCTGACGGGCGACCCGCGACGGTGGCCCAGCGAGCCCGGGATGCCCGGCGTGGTGAAGTTCTGGGGGCCCTATCCCTATCGCAGCGCCTTCCACAGCACGAGCGACGTACAGGAGTGCGAGCGCGCACTGCAGCACCTCGACGATGTGTTGATGGTCGAGGGTGCCCATACCGTCGCGGCGATCATCATCGAGACCGTCGTGGGCACCAACGGCATCCTGGTCCCGCCCGACGGTTACCTCCAGGGCATCCGTGAGCGGTGCGACCGCGATGGCATCATGTTGATCTGCGACGAGGTGATGGCCGGCTTCGGCCGCTGCGGCGAGTGGTTCGCGTTCCAAAAGTGGGGCGTGCAGCCCGATCTCGTGTGCTTCGCCAAAGGCGTGAACTCGGGGTACGTGCCCCTCGGTGGCGTCGTGATCAGCGACAAGGTGTCGGCCACGTTCCGCGACCGGGCCTACCCGGGCGGGCTCACCTACTCCGGCCACCCACTGGCCTGTGCGTCTGCCGTTGCGAGCATCAACATCTTCAAAGATGAAGGCATCGTCGAACACGCACGGTCGCTCGGTGCCGACGTCATCGCCCCCGGCCTGGAGAAGCTGAAGGCAAACCACCCGAGCGTCGGCGACGTGCGCGGTCTGGGTGTGTTCTGGGCACTCGAACTGGTGAAGAACCGCGCCACGCGCGAGCCGATGGTGCCCTACAACGCCGCGGGACCCGACACCAAGCCGATGCAGGAGCTGTTGGCTGCGTGCAGGTCCAAGGGCATCTGGCCGTTCACCCACTTCAACCGACTGCACGTCACGCCGCCGTGCAACTCCAAGGTCGAGGAGATCGAGGAAGGCTTGGCGGTGCTCGACGAGGCGCTGACGATCACCGACCAGTACTACACCGGCTGACGCGAAACCCTCGCGCGCCCCTGTGGCACCCTGCGACCATGGTCAACTTCACTCACCTCGACGATCGCTTTCGCAGCCGGCTGGACCTCCTCCTCGCGAACGGCTGGCAACCAGCCGATGTCGCCCACCTCGTCCGACGAAACGGCACGCAACGCAGCACGCGGCTGATCGTCGGCTACCTCGCGCAGCACGCACGTCGTACGAACGCCGCCACACGTGCACCGCTCGAATGGCTCTCCCAACTGCAGGACCTCGGCGCGCTCGACCCCACCCAACGCACCGTCATCGGCGGTCACGGCGACGTCATCGACCGATGGGCTCGTGTCGAGCAGTTGGATCCAGACGAGGTGCGCACCATCGCGACGGACACGCTGACCGTGCTGGATCGTGCGCCACGCGTGGGCGAGCTCCTCACTCCCCCGCCTCGATGGGGCGTCAGCAACAAGGGCACGCTGCCCCACCACGTTCCCGTCGGCGAGATCGACGCAAAGGCGTTGAAGACGATCCGTGCGCTGCTCGCCAAGGCCGAAGCCACCACATTCGAGGCCGAGGCGGAGGCGTTCACCGCCAAGGCGCAGGAGCTGATGACCCGCCACTCGATCGACGCGGCGATCCTCGCCGCCAGCACCGCCGCGGGCGGCCACCGCGACATCCACTCCCGCCGTGTGCACATCGACAACCCGTACGCCGACGAGAAGGCCACGTTCCTCGCCGCGATCGCTCACGTGAACGGGGCGAAGTGCGTGTGGTCACCGAGCGCGGGGTTCTCCACACTGATGGGCTACCCGGTCGATCTCCAGCTCACCGACGTGCTGTTCACGTCGCTGCTCGTCCAGGCCACGCACGCCTCGGCGACCGCCACGGCACACGACAAACGGCTGCGCACGCCGTCGTTCCGGCGGGCCTTCCTGGTGTCGTTCGCCGATCGGGTCGCCGAACGCCTGGAGCTCACCCGAGCCAAGGTCACCCACCTTGCCGAGGCCGACTACGGCTCCGCGCTCGTGCCCGTTCTCGCCCGAAAGGCGGCCGAGGTTCAATCGGCTTACGCCGAGGCGTTCCCGAACGCGACCAACATGCCGGCACGCCGCTACAACGCGAACGGTTGGCACGCAGGCCGCCAAGCCGCCGACCGCGCCGACATCGGCGCCGGCGCGGCCCTCACGTCGGGCTGAGCGGGCACCCAGAGGCGCGCCAGGTGGACGGCTGCGTCAGCCGACCTGCCATGTGCCGTTGCTGCGGAGGAGGTCGCCCAGATCTCCGGGCCCCTTCTTCTGCGATGCCTGCGCCAGCTGGGCGCCCACCATTGCGCCGTAGTCGCCGCGCTCGATGTCGCGGAACACACCGAACGGTGTTGCCGAATGGTCGTCGTGCGACAGCCGAGCGAGTGCGAACGCGAGCCCCGGATCGTCGCGATGCGCATCGTGCACCAGGATCGCGTCCGCTCCGACATCGCTGACCTCGACGATGCGCAGCTGCCCGTCCGAGCCCATCGACACGCCCCTGTGGCCACCGGCGCCGAACAGGATCGGCTGACCGTGCTTGAGGTCGATCATCATCTCCTCGCGCACGCTGCGGCTGGTGATGTCGTCGAACGCGGCGTCGTTGAACACGTTGCAGTTCTGGAGGATCTCCACGAACGACGCTCCCTTGTGGGCATGCGCCTGGCGGAACACCTCCATCATGTGCTTGCGGTCCAGGTCGTGGGTGCGGGCCACGAACGACGCCTCCGCACCCAACGCCACGCTGAGCGGGTTGAACGGGTGGTCGATCGACCCCATCGGCGTGCTCTTGGTGACCTTGCCCAGCTCGCTGGTGGGCGAGTACTGACCCTTGGTGAGGCCGTAGATTCGATTGTTGAACAGCAGGATGTGCAGGTTCACGTTACGGCGCAGCGCGTGCAGCAGGTGGTTGCCACCGATCGACAGCGCATCGCCGTCGCCGGTGATCACCCACACGTCGAGGTCGGGGCGGGCAACCGCCACACCCGTGGCGATCGCCGGTGCCCGGCCGTGGATGCTGTGCATCCCGTACGTGTTCATGTAGTACGGGAAACGGCTGGAGCAACCGATGCCGCTGATGAACACGGTGTTCTCGGGCGCCACACCCAGTTCGGGCATCAGCTGCTGAACGGCCTGCATGATGCCGTAGTCGCCGCAGCCCGGGCACCAGCGAACCTCCTGGTCGCTCATCCAATCCTTCTTGGTGGTGAGCGGAACGATCGTGTCCGTCATGACAGGGCCTCCGAGATTGCGGCTTCGAGTTCGGCGGAGGTGAAGGGCAGGCCCTGCACCTTGGTGATCGGCTTGGCGTCGACCAGGAACTCCGCCCGCACCATGCGGCACAGCTGCCCCATGTTCAGTTCGGGCACGAGCACGGTCTTGAACGATCGCAGCAGCGCGCCGAGGTTCGGTGGCAGCGGGTTGAGGTGGGTGAGGTGGATCCAGGCCACCTTGGTGCCCACGCGTCGCGTGCGTTGCACCGCCGCATCGATCGCCGCCCACGTGGAGCCCCAACCGAGCAGCACCACATCGGCATCGTCATCACCGATGACCGATGCGAGCGGGATGTCGTTGGCGATGCCGGCGATCTTGGCGGCTCGCAGGTGCACCATCGTGCTGTGGTTGGCCGGTGAGTAGTCGATGTTGCCGGTGCCGTTTTCTTTCTCAATGCCGCCGACGCGGTGCATCAGCCCCGGCGTGCCCGGGATGGCCCACGGGCGAGCGAGCGTCTCGGGGTCGCGCAGGTACGGCCAGAACTCCTCGGTACCGTCCGGCGCGACGTGGTTCTTCTCCGTCGTGAAGGGGACCGAGATGTCGGGCAGATCGTCGGGGTTCGGGAGTCGCCACGGCTCGCTACCGTTGGCGAGGTAACCATCGCTGAGCAGGATGACGGGTGTGCGGTACTTCAACGCGATGCGAGCCGCCTCGATCGCCGCGTCGAAGCAGTTGGCCGGGCTGTAGGCCGCGACGATCGGCAGCGGCGCCTCCGCGTGGCGGCCGTACATCGCGATGTTGAGGTCGGCGGCTTCGGTCTTGGTGGGCAGGCCCGTGCTCGGCCCACCGCGCTGGATGTCCACCAGCAGCAACGGCAGTTCGAGCGAGATGGCCAGGCTCATCGTCTCCGACTTCAAGGCGACACCTGGACCGCTGGTGGCGGTGACACCGAGGTGGCCGGCGAATGCGGAGCCGAGCGCCATGCCGGCCGCGGCGATCTCGTCCTCGGCCTGGACGGTGCGCACACCGAAGTGCTTGTGCTTGGACAGCTCGTGGAGGATGTCGCTGGCGGGGGTGATCGGGTAGCTGCCGAGGAACACGGGCAGCTTGGCGAGCTGGCCGGCGGCCACCAGGCCCCACGCCAACGCCACGTTGCCGGTGATGTTCGTGTACTCCCCGGGCGGCAGCGCTGCGGGCTTGACCTCGAACGGGTGGTCGAACAGCTCGGTGGTCTCTCCGAACGCGAACCCGGCCTTGAACGCGGCGAGGTTGCTCTCCTTGACCAGATCCTTGAACCGGCCCTCGATCCACGAGACGGTTGGTTCGGTGGGGCGCGAGTACAGCCAGGACACCACGCCGAGCGCGAAGAAGTTCTTGGACCGCTCTGCATCGCGCGGCTTCACACCGAGGGGCTCGGTGGCGCGCTGGGTGAGCGATGTCATCGGGATCTCGACGACGCGATATTCGCTGAGGAAGTCGCCGTGCAGTGGGTTGTGGTCGTAGCCCGCCTTGTCGAGATCGCGCTGCTCGAACGCATCGGTGTTGATGATCAGCAGACCGTTCTGCTCGAGCCGATGGAGGTCGGCCTTCAATGCCGCCGGGTTCATCACCACCAGGACGTCCGGTGCATCGCCGGGGGTGGTGATGTCGTGGTCCGAGATGTGGACCTGGAAGCTCGACACACCGTTCACCGTGCCCGCTGGAGCGCGGATCTCGGCTGGGAAGTCGGGGAACGTCGACAGGTCGTTCCCGAACAGCGCACTCGCCGATGTGAAACGGTCTCCGGTCAGCTGCATGCCGTCGCCGGAGTCGCCCGCGAACCGAACGACGACGTGCGAGATCTGCTCGGGGCGTCGTTCCTGACGTTCTTCGGTGTCCGTCATTGGCCACCTCCATGTGGGGGACGGGCGCCATTGCTCGTCCGCTCGACCACCCTATCTTGCGGTTCGCAGCGTGAGCGAGACACCCGCCAGCGCCGCGACCAGGCCGACCAGGGCCAATACGCCGAGTCGCTCACCGAACAGGACCGCGCCCTCCAACGTGCTCAACGCCGGGGTGAGGAAGAACAGGCTGCTGACCTTTGCCGCGGCATGGTGCTGCAACAACCACAGCATGATCAGCACCGCCGCGATCGACAGCACGACGATCGCCCACGAGAGCGCGAACATCGACCGCGCGGTGATGGTGAACGAGAAGTGCTCGTGGAAGCCGGCGCCGACGGCCAGGACCGCCGCTGATGCGGCGTATTGCACGACGGTGCCGCGCAGCAACGGCATCTGCATTCCGTGGCGACGCTGGATCAGGGTGCCGCCGCACATCCCCGCCACGCTCACGCCGGACGCGATGAGCGCACCCTTGGAGATGCCGTTGTGATGGCCGGACATGTGATCGACGACGACGACGATCACCCCCGCGAACCCGAGCGCGACCCCCACCCACTGCCAGGGTCGGAGGCGCTCGCGGAGGGCGAGGCGGGCCGTGACGGCGGTGAGCACGGGATGGAGCCCGGCGATCAGTGCACTGACACCGGAGGGCATGCCCCAGCTGATCGCGAGGAACACACCGCCCAGGTACATCGCGTGCATGCCGAGGCCCGACACGGCCGCCCACTTCACGGATGTGCGGGTGATCGTCGGCGCCTTGGTGACGTGCGCGTAGGCGAGCAGGACCACCGCCGCGATGCCGAGGCGGACCGCCAGGAACGTCAGCGGGCCGGCATCGTCGGTGCCGTACCGGGCGACCACGAAGCCGGTGCTCCACAGCGCGACGAACACGAGCGGGGCGGCGCGTTCGATCCGGGATGCGGAGCGAGAGGGGCGGGCCGCCGCGGCGACCCGCCCCTGCGCATCGAGCCGTTCGCGACTCGAGGGGTCGGTGCCGGTCAGGCGCCGCCCTCCGTCAGGGTGACGGTCAGCGGCTTGAAGGATGCGCCATTGACGTCCACCTTGTCGGTACCCAGCTGCTTGATCGCCTCGTTCACGATGTCGTTGGTCCACGACTCCGGATCCGGGGTCTTGGTGAGCACGGTCTTGCCGTCGAGGTTCTTGGTTCCACTTGCGATGGTGGCGGTGCGATCCCAGGCTGCGGTGTCGATGACACCAACGCCACCGGCCGCCGGCCAGATGAGCTTGTTGATCTCGTTCATCTGCCACAGCTGGTGCGTCGCGCCGAGCTTGGAACCCTTCCCGACGACGATGTCGGCGCACTTCTGCGGGTTGTCGCGGCAGAAGGCCCAACCCTGCAGCGACGCCTTGACGAACGCCACTGCCTCACCGCAGTACTTCGGGTCGGAGAGACGGGTCTGGTCGGCCCAGATCGCGTCCTGCAACATGCCGACGCCTTCGGACTCGTAGGAGACCACGTTGAGGTCGGCCGGCGCGTAGAGCTTCCCGGTGGCCTTGTTCTTGGCCTCGAGTACCTGTGCGTACTCGTTGTAGGTCATCGCCTCGGCGGCGTCGATCGAGCCGTCGAGCAGGCCGTTCATGTCGAAGTTCTGCTGGAGCAGCTTCACGTCCTTGGCCGGGTCGAAGCCGGCCTTGGACAGCGCAGCGAAGATCTCGTACTCGTTGCCGAAGCCCCAGTTGCCGATGTTCTTGCCCTTGAAGTCGGTCACCTTGGTGATGTTCTTCTCTTTGAAGCTCACCTGCAGGGTGCCGCTGCGCTGGAAGACCTGGGCGATGTCGGTGACCTTCGCGCCGGCTTCACGTTCGGCGAGCGCCTTGGGCACCCAGGAGATGGCGAAGTCCACCGCACCGGACGCCAGCGTCTTCTGCGGCGGGATGTCGACGCCACCTTCGACGATCTGCACGTCCAGGCCGGCCTTCTGGTAGAAGCCCTGGTCGACCGCGGCGAAGTAGCCGCCGAACTGCGCCTGGGTCACCCACTGCAGCTGCAGCTTCACCTTCGCCCCGGTGGGCGCTGTGCACTTGCTGACGTCGACCTTCAGGCCGCCGCTCGCGCCAGAGCCGCCGCCCGCGGCCGTCGTGCTGCTGTTCCCGTTGCTGGAACTGCTGCTGCCACAGGCCACGAGCACGCCCGCGAATGTCAGGATTGCGGCCGCTTTGGCCACACGTCCGTGTCGCATGATTCCTCCCCTTGTCGTTGATGATGTCGTTGTTGATGATGTCGTTGTTGATGTCGTTGAATGCTTACTTGAATGCTTACTTGCTGGTCACCCGGAACGGCCACGCCGGCGCCAGGGCACGACGAGGAATTCCAAGAGATTCGAGCCTGCGAAGAACAGCAGGCCCACCACGGCTCCGCCCAACACGTAGGCGAAGCCGAGCGCTTTGTTCGACCCACTGAGGGTCCCTGAGATCTTGCTCCCCAAACCGTCCTGCGTGCCACCGAAGTATTCGGAGACGAGGGCGATGATCAGCGCGAGCGGAGCCGCGGTGCGCACCCCGGTGAAGAAAAACGGCATGGTGTTGGGCAGGCGGACCTTGCGCAACGTCTCGAACGGAGATGCCGCGTAGCTGCGCATCAGCTCCATCTGGGTCGCGTCGTTCTGCCGAAGACCCTTCGCCACCTGGACGAACACGACGAAGAAGACAGCGATGGTGACCATGATCCGGCGGGGGATCTGGCTGTCGAGCGCATACATGTTGTTGAGGACCCCGACGATGACCACCGCGGGGATCGCCGCGACGGTGGCCGCCAGCGGGTTCACCAGTTCGCTCACGATCGCGAAGCGGTTCGTGAGCACGGCCACGAGGAAGCCGAGCAGCGAGCCGAGCACGAGGCCGACGAGGGCGTTGGTGCCGGTGACCACCGAGGCTGCCCGCACCAGCCCGAAGTCGCCGGTGAACGACGACCAGATCCTGGTGGGCCGGGGGATGACGTACGGCTGCACGTCGCTGACGATGATCCACGTCTGCCACGCGACGAGGAAACCCACCCCGACCACCAGCGGCGGCAGGACCTGGGCGGCGAACTCGCGGGCGCGGACGTCGGTTCTCAACGGTCTTCGATCCCCCGTGTACGGAGGTCGTCGGCCACCGACGCCGCTGTCGCTTCGATGCCGCGCAGGGCTTCGCGGACCTCGGTCACCCTCGCGAAGAAGTCGCCCGCCTCGCGGGTGAGCTCGGTGCGGTTGCGCCCGAGTCCGACGTCGACGACCGTCGTGATCCGGCCGGGTCGTGGCGACATCACCACCACCCGATCGGCGAGGTACACGGCCTCGGGGATGCTGTGGGTGACGAAGACCACTGTCGTGCCGGTGTTGTTGCAGATGCGCAGCAACTCGGCCTGCATGTGCTCGCGGGTCATCTCGTCGAGCGCACCGAACGGTTCGTCCATGAGCAGCAGCTTGGGATGCGACGCGAGCGCGCGCGCAATGGCCACGCGCTGCTGCATGCCACCGGACAACTGCCAGGGCATGTGCTTGGCGAAGTCGGGCAGCTTCACGAGCTCCAACATCTCGGCAGCCCGTTGGCGCCGCTCGACCTTGTCCCAGCCCTTCAACTCGAGCGGCAGCTCGATGTTGCGCTCCACGCTGCGCCACTCGAACAGTCCGCTCTGCTGGAACGCCATCCCGTAGTCCTGGTCGGCACGGGCCTGCTTCGCGGACTTGCCGTTGATCGTGACCGCGCCCGAGGTCGGCGCGAGGAGGTCGGCGATGAGCCGCAAGAGCGTGCTCTTGCCGCACCCGGAAGGGCCGATAAGCGAGATGAACTCACCCGGCTGCACGACCATCTCGATGTCTGTCAGCGCATCGACCTGGTTGGTCTTGCCCTTGTTGAAGATCTTGCTGACCCTGTCGACCACCACCGCTGGTTGCGACACGAACGTCGACGCGGACGCCGTCATCTGGTTCTCCATCACACCGCCTCCGGAGGGCGGTGACGCATGAGCAGTCGGTCGAGGCTGACCACCAGGCCGGCCATGATGAGACCGAGGGCGGCGGCACCGAACACTGCCGTGAACAGCTTGGGCGGGTCGGAAGTCGCTTCCTGACCGTACGACAGGATCAGCCGACCGACGCCGAACTTCACGCCCAACGAGATCTCCGAGACCGTCACGCCCACCACCGACGCGGCGCCGGCGAGACGCAGGGCGGGCGCGATGTAGGGGACCGCCGACGGAAAGCGCAGCTTCCACAACGTCTTCCACCATCCGGCCGCATACGAGTCCATCAGCTCGAGCGGCGCGGCGTCGGTGGCTTGCAGGCCGCGGAGCGTGCCGACCGCGACCGGGAAGAAGGCCAGGAACACGCCGAGCAGCACGGCGGCCAGCCACGTGGTGCTCGCCAGTTCGCGGCTGTTGTACGCCATCAGCGCCATGATCAGCGGGGCGAGCACGATGATCGGCACCGTCTGGCTGATGACGAGATACGGCATCAACGCCCGTTCGAGCACTTTGAACCTTGCCATCAGCACCGCGAGAGCGACGCCGAGCGCGGAGCCGAAGGCGAAGGCCGCGAGCGCGCAACGGAACGAGTACCACGAGGCGCGGATGACGACGACGAAGATCGTGTCCTGACCGCCGCGCACCTCCGAGCGGCCGAACCTGACGAGCATGTCCCAGATGTGCGGCATCGCCCGTTCGTCGGTACGGGCCAGCACCCGCATGCCGAGCACCCTGCCTCCGTTCGGCGGGCCGACCGACTTGTAGCCCTCCCACAGGATTGCCACGATCACGAACGCGAGCGGGAACATCAGCAACGGACGGATGCTGCGCCGACGAGTTCGTGCGGCCGCCGCGCCGGTCATCTGCCCCTTCAAGACTTGGCCCTTCACGACTTGGCCCTTCACGACTTGGCCCTTCACGACTTGGCCCTTCAAGACTTGGCCCGCACATGCTCGGCGACCGCGGGGAGCACGCGCTCGCCGTACGCCTGCAGGGTGTGGTCCTTGTCGTCGTGTTGGAGGTAGATCGCGAACTGGTCCACTCCCAGATCCTTCAGCTGACGCATCCGCTCGACGTGCGCATCGACGGGACCGACGATGCAGAAGCGGTCGACGATCTCGTCGGGCACGAACTGCGTGTGAATGTTCCCCGCCTGACCGTGCTCGTTGTAGTCGTAGCCCTGTCGACCTTTGATGTAGTCGGTGAGCGCCTTCGGCACCGCACCGCTGTCGCCGTAGCGCGCCACGATGTCGGCGACGTGGTTGCCGACCATGCCACCGAACCAACGACACTGGTCGCGGCCGTGGGCGAGCCCTGCGGCGGTGCCGTCGGTGACGTACGCCGGCGCAGCGACGCAGATCGTGATCTCGTCGGGGTCGCGGCCGGCCGCAGCGGCCGACGCCCGCACGGTGCCGATGGTCCATTCGGCGATCGACAGATCGGCCAGCTGGAGGATCAAACCGTCGCCGACCTCACCGGTGAGCGCCAGTGCCTTGGGTCCGTACGCGGCGACCCACACCTCGAGCCGGCTCTTGCCGGCCCACGGGAAGCGGATCTGCGACCCGTTGTGGTCCACGCCGCGCCCGTTGCCGAGCTCGCGGATGACGTGGATGCTGTCGCGCAACGTGGCCAGCGTGGTGGGTGATCCGTTGGTGACGCGCACGGCGGAGTCGCCGCGGCCGATGCCGCAGACCGTGCGGTTGCCGAACATCTCGTTGAGCGTGGCGTACACGCTGGCCGTGACCGTCCAGTCGCGGGTCGCCGGGTTGGTGACCATCGGCCCGACGGTGACGTTGCGCGTCTCGGCCAGGATCTGGCTGAAGATGACGTAGGGCTCCTGCCAGAGGATGTGGCTGTCGAACGTCCAGACATGCGTGAACCCGTACTGCTCCGATCGTTTCGCAAGATCCACGACTCGCGCCGATGGCGGTGTCGTCTGAAGTACCACTCCGAATTCCACTGGATCATTCTCCCTTGTTTCGCCTACCCGGTCGGCGGGGCGCAGTCTTCATCGGTTCTGGGGAAAGCCGAGGTCGACCTTGCTCGTGCGGGGGTCGGGCCAGCGGCTGGTGACGACCTTGCTGCGGGTGTAGAAGTTGATGCCCTCGGGCCCGTACATGTGGGTGTCGCCGAAGAGGCTCGCCTTCCACCCGCCGAAGCTGTAGTAGCTGACGGGCACCGGGATCGGCACGTTGATGCCCACCATGCCGACCTGCACCTCGAACTCGAACTGACGCGCTGCGCCACCGTCGCGGGTGAAGATCGCGGTGCCGTTGCCGAACTGGTTGGCGTTGATCAGGGCCAGCCCGTCGTCGTAGCCCTTCACACGGGTGACGGTGAGGACCGGCCCGAAGATCTCGTCGTCGTAGCACCGCATGCCGGGCTTGACGTGGTCGATGAGGCTCGGCTTGAGGAAGAAGCCTTCGCACGGGAGGTCGCCAGTGCCATCGACGACCACGGTGGCGCCTTCTGCCGTCGCTCCCTCGACGTAGCCCTTGACCTTGTCGCGGTGCTCGCCGGTGATGAGGGGGCCCATCTCGTTGCCGTCCTCGCTGGCGGGCCCGACCTTGATGCCGGGGATGCGGTCGCGGAGCTTGCCGACCAGTTCGTCGGCGATCGATTCGCTGGCGAGCACGACCGAGATGGCCATGCAGCGCTCGCCCGCGGACCCGTAGGCGGCGCTGACCGCGGCATCGGCGGCCATGTCCAGGTCGGCGTCGGCGAGCACGAGCATGTGGTTCTTCGCCCCGCCGAGTGCCTGCACGCGCTTGCCGTTCTTCGTGCCGGTCTCGTAGATGTAGCGGGCGATCGGAGTGGAGCCGACGAACGAGATCGCCTGGATGTCGGGGTGCTCCAGCAACCGATCGACCGCGACCTTGTCGCCGTTGACGACGTTGAACGTGCCGTCGGGCAGGCCGGCCTGCTTCAGCAGCTCGGCGATGAACATGCTGGCCGATGGATCCTTCTCCGATGGCTTGAGCACGAACGTGTTGCCGCACGCGAGTGCGTTGGCGAACATCCACATCGGCACCATCGCCGGGAAGTTGAACGGTGTGATGCCGGCCACGACACCGAGCGGCTGCTTGATGGAGTACACGTTGACGCCACCCGACGCCTGTTCGGTGTAGCCGCCCTTCAGCAGGTTCGGGATGCCGCACGCGAACTCGATGTTCTCCAGGCCGCGGGCGACCTCGCCGAGTGCATCGCCGAGCACCTTGCCGTGCTCCTTGGAGAGCAGCGACGCGATCTCCTTTCGATTCGCGTCGACCAGCTCGCGCATGCGGAACATCACCTCGGCCCGACGCGACAGGTTGGTGGCTCGCCACGCGGGGAACGCTGCCTTGGCGACGGCGACCACGTGATCGACTTCGGCGGCGGACGCGAAGTCCACGGACGCCTGCTGCGCCCCCGTCGCCGGATCGAAGACCACTCCGGCGCGGCCCGACGCACCGACGACGACCTTCCCATCCACCCAATGACTGATCCGATTCATGATGTTCCTTTGAGATTCGAGCAACGAAGCGGGTCGCTCACGAAAGCGGCGGGGTACTAGACGAGGTACTGCGACAGCCCGCGACGCACGAACTGCCCATGTCCTTTGCGACCGACGAAGGCGTCGTTCTCGATCACCACGGTGCCTCGGGACAGCACGGTGTCGACCTTGCCATCGATCTCCCAACCCTCCCACGACGAGTGATCCATGTTCATGTGGTGCTTGTCGTTGATGCCGATCTTCGTCCTCGCGTTCGGGTCCCAGACGACGATGTCGGCGTCCGCGCCGGGGGCGATGATGCCTTTCTTCGGGTACATCCCGAACATGCGCGCCGGAGTGGTGCAGCACGTTTCCACCCATCGCTGCAACGACAGCTCGCCGGCGACGACCCCTTGGTAGAGCAGCTCCATGCGGTGCTCGACGCCACCCATGCCGTTGGGGATGGCGGAGAAGTTGCCGACACCGAGCTCCTTCTGGTCCTTGTAGCAGAACGGGCAGTGATCGGTGCTCACGATGGCCAGCTCGTTCATCCGCAGCCCCTTCCAGAGGTCGCCGTGATGGCCGTGGCCACCCTGCCCGAGGAAGTCGGGGTCGTTGGCCTGGCGGATCGGCGGGCTGCACACCCACTTGGAGCCTTCGAAGCCGGGCTTGGCGAGCGTCTCCTCGACGGTGAGGTAGAGGTACTGCGGGCACGTCTCGGCGAACACGTTGCGGCCGTGGTGCCGGGCAGCTGCCACCTCGTTGAGCGCGTCGCCCGCGCTCATGTGCACGATGTACAGGGGCACGTTGCCGGCGACGTGGCTGAGCACGATGGCCCGGTGCGTGGCCTCGGCTTCGAGCGCGGCCGGGCGCGTGTAGCTGTGGTACCTCGGATCGGTCTCACCCCGCGCGAGCGCCTGTTGCACGAGCACGTCGATCGCGATGCCGTTCTCGGCGTGCATCATGATCGTCGCGCCACACTCTGCCGCGGTCTGCATTGCCCGCAGGATCTGGCCGTCGTCGCTGTAGAAGACGCCCGGGTAGGCCATGAACAGCTTGAAGCTGGTGACACCTTCGTGCTCCACCAGGTAGCGCATGTCCTTCAGCGACTGCTCGTCGACGCCGCCGATGATCTGGTGGAACGAGTAGTCGATCGAGCAGTTGCCGTCCGCCTTGCGGTGCCAGGTGGCCAGCCCCTCGTGCACGTTCTCCCCGTAGCGCTGCAGCGCCATGTCGACGATGGTCGTGGTGCCACCCCACGCCGCGGCGTTGCTGCCGGTCTCGAACGTGTCGCTCGCCTCGGTGCCGCCGAAGGGCAGCTCCATGTGGGTGTGCACGTCGATGCCGCCGGGGATGACGTACTTCCCCGTCGCGTCGATGACCTTCGAGATGCCTTCTTCGGTGAAGTACCCGGGCGCGCCGAGCGCGGTGATGACACCGTCGGTTGCAAGGACGTCTTGGGCGATGATGCCGGTGGTCGAGACCACGAGGCCGTTCTTGATGAGCAAGGTCGTCATGTCATTCCCCCAATGAAGAGATTCAGCGTGCGACCAGCTCGTCGTACGCGTCGGGCCGGCGATCACGGTAGAACGCCCAACGGTCGCGCACGGTGCGGATCATGTCGAGGTCGAGGTCGCGGAC
>JAYVMH010000227.1:0-6652 GCA_043759015.1 Actinomycetota bacterium | reverse complement strand
TGGCGTTCGAGATGTTCCCTGCCGGTGGTGGCCTGTTCTCCACGGTCATCGACTACCTCCGCTTCACCCGGATGATGCTCGGCGGCGGCGAATTGGATGGCACTCGCATCTTGGCCTCCTCGACGGTGGCGACGATGCGGATGGATCAACTCGGCGACCTGTCCGCCGAGGGTTGGCGCTCGACGAATCCGATCTTCACCGCGGACGTGGACCTCCTGCCCGGCCAGCGCGCGGGTTGGGGGCTGAGCTTCATGATCAACACCGAGCCCACCGCGGAAGGCCGTTCGGCGGGCAGCCTGGCATGGGCGGGCGCGGCCAACTCCTACTACTGGATCGACCACGTACGCAGGGTGACGGGAGTCTTCGCCACTCAGACCTTGCCGTTCCACGACCCGGTCGTGCTCGCCGCATTCGTGTCGTTCGAGCGTGCCGTCTACGACGCTTTCGGCTGAGGCATTCGCCGAATCGGCGCCTCGGTGCCGTCCACTAACCTTGGCCGCCGCCATGAAGTTTCAGCCGCGCGCACTGGCCGGTGCCGAGTTGTCGGTACTGCTGCTCACCGTTGCGGCAGCGTGGCTGGCGACGATCGTGCTGGCCCGCGACATGGGCGTGATGCCGGGCACGATGGGTCTCGGGTTCTTCGGCTTCGTGGGTATGTGGACCGTGATGATGGCGGCGATGATGTTGGCGTCGGTGGCGCCGTTCGCGTCGCTCTACTCGCGCACCATGCGCGAGCACCGAACACGCCGAGTAGCGTCTCTTGAGCTTGGCTATCTCGCTGTCTGGGCCGCTACCGGGGTCGCCGCGTTCGTGCTCGCGGCCGGCGGGGACCGCCTCGCCACGCGTTCGCCCGGCATCGCGCAGGCGGTGGCGATCGGCACGTGCGTCGCGTGCGGCGCGTATCAGCTGACGCCGACCAAGGACCGATGCCTGCAGCACTGCCGGTCGCCGCTCGGGCATCTCGTCCGTTACACCGCGCGCTCAGGCCCGCTCGTCGACTTCCGCGTCGGCATCGATCATGGCGCGTGGTGCCTCGGGTGCTGTTGGGCGCTGATGCTGCTGCTCGTCACGTTCGGCGTGATGAACGTCGCGGCGATGCTCGTCCTCGCCGCGGTGATCATCGTCGAGAAGGTGGTCGCCCCCGGACGTTGGTTCTCGATCGCAGTCGCCGCCGCCGCCTTCGGGCTGGCCGTCGCCATCTGGATAGAACCGTCGCTGGCGCCGGGGCTCCACGCGCACAGCACAATGCCGATGGGAGGATCATGACCGTGTCCACGACCACCGCCACCGAAGTCCCGACCGATTGGCGCGTCGCCGGCTCCTACTTCGAGGGATGCAACTGCGAGGCGATCTGCCCGTGCCGCAGCGTTCGTGGCGCGAGTGGCGGCCCCTCGACGCACGGGGAGTGCTTCGGCGCACTGTCCTGGCACGTGCACGAAGGGTACGCCGACGGCATCGACCTGACCGACCTACTGGTGGTGCTGACGCTGCGGTACTTCGACCGGGTGCAGCCGTCGACCAAGTGGGAGGTCGTTCTCTACGTCGACGATCGGGCCACGGACGAGCAGCTGAGTGCGCTGGCGGCGATCTTCCTCGGGCAGGCGGGCGGGACCGTCGCCGCGCAGTACGGTCCGGCGATCGGCGAGGTGCACGCAGTCCGGCGGGCGCGGATCCGAGTGGAGCACGTTGGGGCCCGCAAGCGCATCGACGTCGCCGGCTACATCGTGGTCGAGGCGGAGGAACCGGCGAGCGAGCCCGGTGAGGTCGCGTGCGGCATCCCCGGCCTCGACCATCCGGGCATCGAGCTCTACAACGACAACGCCCGTTCCGACGACCCTGCCCTGCGGTGGGAGGTCGTCGGCCGCGGCGCCTCCTTCGCCACCGACTTCGAGTACACGTCCTGAACGGTCTCCGCTTCGTCCCGTATCACGAGCTCGGCGACATCCCGAACGTGATCGTCGACGGCTCGCCGACACCGTCGACGCGGCTCACGTTGTCGCATTGGCCGGGCAGCCCGACGCCCGTCGAACTGCTCGACGATCTCTCGGCCCAGATCGCGTTCCGTGCGCTCGAACGGCCGGCCCTGTTCGAAGGGATCGAGGCGGTGTCCAACAACCACTTCGATCAGGACGGCCTGGCGAGCGCGTACGCTCTCGTGTGCCCGGATGAAGCGCTTGCTCGTCGGTCGAAGGTGATCGACGTCGCGAGCGCGGGCGACTTCGCCACGTTTCGCGATCGCGACGCGATGCGTGTGGCAATCGCCATCGCGGCGATGGAAGACCCGGATCGGAGCCCGCTCGACGCCGGGGTGTTCGCGGGCGACTACCCGCAGCAATGCGGGCGCCTGTACGAGGAGATCTTGCCTCGATTCGGTGAACTGCTGGACGACGTGTCGTCGGCCAGAGCGCTCTGGATCGACGAGGATGCCCATCTCCAGGCGAGCCTCGACGCGATCGCCTCCGGCGTGATCCGAATCGACGAGTACCCGGAGATCGATCTCGCCGTGGTGACGGTGCCAGACGACTGGGCGGAGAACGCCGTCACCCGTTTCACGAGCGGTCGTTCCGAGGCAGTGCATCCGGCTGCGGTGAACCAATCGACCGAACGGTTCCGGGTTGCGGTCGTGAAGGGGCACCAGTACCGGGTCGAGATGCGGTACGAGAGCTGGGTCATGTACCGAAGTCGAACCGTACTCGCCCGCCCCGACCTCCGGCCGCTCGTGCCGCAGCTCCAGGCGGAGGAGGCGCACGGCGCGATGTGGCGAGCGGACGCGCCCGGAGCGCTGACCCCGACCATGCGTGTCGACGGCGACAGCGATCTCGCACCGCCGGCGTTCGTCTCGCTGCTCCGCCGGTTCCTCGCGGCCGCGCCGGCGGCGTGGGATCCCTACCCCCCCACTACGGCCCGCCCCCGTCATCCTTCTACCGAGGGCTCCCCGGTCTGACCATGACATGAACGACGGGTTTTGGGGTGCGTCGAACGGTCCGACGCTGCATCGTCGACCTCCGCCGGTTGTTGTCGGGCTCAGGCCCTTGCGAGCGCGTCGGCGAGGTCCGCGACGAGGTCGTGCGCGCTCTCGATGCCCACCGACAGCCGGACGAGGTTGTCGGGCACTTCGAGTGGCGACCCGGCGGCGGACGCATGGGTCATCTGACCGGGGTGCTCGATCAGGCTCTCGACCGCGCCGAGTGATTCTCCGAGCGTGAACAACTCGGTGCCGGCCGCGACCCGGAGTGCCGATTCGCGGCCGCCCTTCAGCGTGAAGCTGACCATGCCACCGAAGTCGCTCATCTGTTTCGCGGCGGCGGCATGGCCCGGGTGATCGGGGAGCTGGGGGTACAGCACCCGTTCGACCGTCGGATGCCCGAGCAGCAGATCGACAACAGCCCGAGCGTTCGCACAGTGACGGTCCATTCGGACGGCCAACGTCTTCACCCCGCGCAAGGTGAGGTAGCAGTCGAAGGGCGCCGGCACCGCGCCGGCAGCGTTCTGGGTGAACCGCAGCCGCTGGGCGAGACCGGCGTCGTCGAGCGCGAGGAAGCCGCCGACGACATCGCTGTGCCCGCCGAGGTACTTGGTTGCCGAGTGGACCACCACGTCGGCCCCCAACGACAACGGCTGTTGAAGATAGGGCGTGGCAAAGGTGTTGTCGACGCACACGATCGCGCCGCGCTCGTGCGCAATCGCCGTGATCGCTTCGATGTCGAAGCAGCGCAACAGCGGGTTGGTCGGCGTCTCCAGCCACACCAACGCCGTGTCGGCCGGCCACGCCGCCACCAGGCGATCGAGGTCGAGCAGGTCGACCGCCGTCCACGACAGGTGCGTGTGGACCTTGCTGATCAGCCGGAAGGTGCCACCGTACGCATCGTTGCCGAGCAGCACACGCTGGCCGGCCTCCAGCAGGCGCAACACGTTGTCCTCGGCCGCGAGACCGCTCGCGAACGCGAGCCCGTGGCACGCCCCTTCGAGCGCGGCGACCTGCGACTCGTACGCCGTGCGGGTTGGGTTCCCGCTGCGGCTGTACTCGTAGCCGCGGTGCTGACCGACCTGCTCCTGGGCGAACGTCGTGCTGAGGCTGATGGGCACCACCACCGCGCCGGTGGTGGCATCGGGCTCCTGCCCGGCGTGGATCGCCCGAGTCTCGAAACCCCACTGCGCCGGCGCTTCGATCTCACCCACGGCTCAGTGCCTCGAAGTAGGAGAGCAGGTCCGTTCGCGTGAGCACGCTCAACGGCCGGCCGCCGGCGAGCACGAGCAATGCAGGCGACCGATCGAGCATCTCCACTGCAAGGCCCACCTTCTGCCCGACACCGATCGTGGGCAATTTCGGGCCCATCACGTTCTCGACCGGTTGCGACATCGCGGCAGGGTCGCGGTACACGGACTCCATCAGTTCGAGCTCGTCCACCGCACCCGCGACCTCGGCAGCAGCGAACGGCGGCGTGTTCTTGCACACGGGCAGTTGGCTGACACCGTTGGCTCGCATCACGTCGATGGCCTGTCGGACGGTGTGGGTGGGGTTGACGTAGAGCAGCGACGGCGTGTTGCCCCGCGCATCCAGCACCGCGGCGATGCACTCGTCGCACTCGCGGAGGAACCCGAAGTTGGCCATCCATGCGTCGTCGAACACCCGCGACAGGTAGCCACGGCCGGAGTCCGGGTTGAGCACGACCACGATGTCGTCAGGATTCGCCGACTTGGCGACCCTGATCGCGGCCGCCACCGCCATCCCACCCGACCCACCGATGAGGATGCCCTCCTCGCGACTGACCTGCCGGGCGGTGAGGAAGCTCTCCTCGTCGCTGATCGGGATCACGTCGTCGTACAGGTCGGGCGCCCAGGCGGCGGGATAGAAGTCCTCGCCCACCCCCTCGACCAGGTACGGGCGGCCCGAGCCGCCGCTGAAGACCGACGCGTCGGGGTCGCCGGCGATCACCTTGATCGCGGAGTTCCTCGACTTGAGGAATCGGGCGGTGCCCGTGATGGTGCCGCACGTGCCGGCGCCGGCGACGAAGTGGGTGATGCGACCGCCGGTCTGCGCCCACAGCTCCGGCCCGGTCGTCTTCTCGTGGGCAAGCGGGTTGTTCGGGTTGGCGTACTGGTTCGGTCGGAACGCGTTGCGCTCACGGGTCAGCCGCTCGGCCACCTTGTAGTAGCTCGTTGGGTCGTCGGGAGCGACGGCGACGGGGCAGACCACCACCTCGGCCCCGTAGGCCCGGAGGAGGCTGACCTTTTCCGGCGCGACCTTGTCGGTCATCACGAACACGCACTTGTAGCCGCGTTGCGCGGCCACGATGGCGAGCCCGACGCCGGTGTTGCCGCTCGTCGGTTCGACGATCGTGCCGCCGGGCTGGAGCAGCCCATCCTGCTCGGCGGCGAGGATCATTTCCAGTGCGGGACGGTCCTTCGACGAGCCACCCGGGTTGGTGGTCTCCATCTTCATTGCCAGCACGCAGCGGATGTCGTGGATCTCGCTGATCCGCTTCAGGCGGACGAGCGGCGAATTTCCGATCAGGTCGATGACACTCTCGGCGATGTTCGTCCCGTGGAGCCGGACATCTGCTGCATCGTTCCCCCAAGCCATGTGGTCGAGGGTAGCTGCCCGCTCGGCGCCTCCCAGACCGTGTGGCACTCGGACCGGGGTGGGGTCAGAGGCGGCCGGCGTCGATGATGCGCTGGACGAACGCGCGGGTGCGTTCCTCGCGGGGGTCGCCGAAGATCTGCTCTGGAGGGCCTTCCTCGTGGATGAGGCCCTGGTGCAGGAAGCACACCTTGGAGGAGACCTCCTTCGCGAAGCCCATCTCGTGGGTCGCGAGCATCATCGTCATGCCGTCGCGCGCCAGGTCGCGCACGATGTTCAGCACCTCGGCGACGAGCTCGGGGTCCAGCGCGGAGGTGATCTCGTCCAGCAGCATCAGCCGCGGCTCCATCGCCAGCGCGCGCACGATCGCCACTCGCTGCTGCTGGCCACCCGACAGGCGGTCGGGATACTCGGTCGCCTTCTCCTTGAGGCCGATTCGCGACAGGAGTTCGATTGCCCGCGCCTCGGCTGCTTCCGCGCCGAGCCCGAGCACCTTGCGCGGGGCAAGCGTGATGTTCTGGAGCACCGTCATGTGCGGGAACAGGTTGAAGCTCTGGAACACGATCCCGATCTCGCGACGAACGGCATCGACGTCGACCCCTCGGCCGTTCACTCGGTCGCCGTCGAGGCGGATCACGCCCCGACTGATCGTCTCGAGGGCGTTGATGCAGCGCAGCAGCGTGCTCTTGCCACTACCCGATGCGCCGATGAGCGACACGACCTGGTGCAGCTCGACCTCGAGGTTGATGCCCTTGAGCACCACAGTCTCGCCGAACTGCTTGTGCACGTCGCGGATCTCGAGGAACGCCACGGTCACTGTCCTGCCTGTGTACGGGCCTGCTGGCGGCGGATGAGCGCGTCGAGCCAGCGGGTGAAGGGAATGGTCACGGCAAGGAACAGGATCGCGGCCATCGAATACGCGGCCAACGTGCCCTTGGAGTTGTTGATGAACCGGGCACGGTTCAACACCTCGAGCATGCCGAGCACACCGATCAGCGCTGTGTCCTTCTGCAACCCGATGAAATCGTTGAGCAGGGGAGGGATGCTTCGCCGTATGGCCTGCGGCACGAC
>JAYVMH010000226.1:0-6678 GCA_043759015.1 Actinomycetota bacterium | reverse complement strand
TGCTCTCCGTCACGGGGCTCGGCAGCGTGATCGGGTCGCTGCTCACCGCCGCGCGCCCGCGCGTGACGACGCGCTGGTTCTTCGGAAATGGGATGTTGCTGGGAGTCAGCGGTCTCGCCATGGCCTGGGTGAACGTGTGGTGGCTGTCGATGATGATCGGAATCCCAGTGGGAATGGGCGGCGCAGCGTTCATCGCCGCACAGAACGCGATCCTCCAACAGGAGTCGCCTCCCGACATGCGGGGCCGTCTGATGGCGTTGAGTGCGGTGGCCTTCCTCGGCAGTACGCCCTTCGGTGCGCCGATCACGGGTTGGATCGCCGACCACGTGTCCGCGCCGTGGAGCCTTGCCTACGGCAGCGTCATCACGCTCGTCTCGGTTGCCGTCGGTTTCGGGCTGCGCTTCCGATCAACTCGCGGTGATGTTCCAGCCGACGAGCACCAGCTTGTCGCGGTGGAGGTTGATGGCGGCCACTGAGGCCGTGTCGTTCCACAGGCCGGCGGCCGCGCTGGCAGGGATGCCCATCAGGCGAGCGGTGAGGATCCGGCCCAGGTGCCCGTGCGTGAACGCGACCACGACCCTGCCCTGTGCCGCTCGCTCGAGGCGGGCGATGAACCCGTCGCACCGGGCGGCCACGCGGATGAGGTTCTCGCCTCCCTGGCACCCTCGGGATGTGAACAGGTCCCACGAGGAGTCCCGTTCGAGGATCTGCGTGGTGGTGAGTCCTTCGAAGATGCCGTAGTCGTACTCCATCAGCGCGTCGGCCAGTTCGACCTCGTGGTGGCCGGGAATCGCCAGCGCGGCTGTCTGCTTGGCCCGCAGCATGGGGCTGGAGTACACCAAGGGCTCGGCGTCGCCGACCCATTGACGGATGACCTTGCCGACGCCACGCGCCTGGCGCATGCCCAGGTTGGTGAGCGGGAGGTCGGTGCGGCTCGTGTGCCGACCTGCGACCGACCACTCGGTCGCGCCATGGCGAACGAGTAGGATCAGCGTGGGTTTGGCGGGCACGGTGGGCAGGGTACCGACTCGCGGCGACTGGCAGTCGATAGGCTCGACTGCCAACCGTCCGGGTTGCTCGAGAGGCTCCGATGCTCGACGAACGCAAGACCGCCATCCTCAGGGCCGTGGTGCAGGAGTACATCGCCACCGGACAGCCGGTGGGGTCGACGCACATCGCCGATGCACCCGGCGTGCGGGTCAGCTCTGCCACCGTGCGCAACGAGATGGCTGTGCTCGAACAGGAGGGCTACCTGGCCCAACCGCACACGTCGGCCGGGCGCATCCCCACCGACAGGGGCTATCGCTTCTACGTGGACCACATGGCCACCCCGGGGCAGCTCGAACCGGTGGCGCAGCAGCGCGTCGGTGAGTTCTTCGACACCACCCATGGCCGGTTGGAGGAACTGCTCCATCAGACCACGAACCTGCTCGCGCAGGTCACCCATCACGCAGCAGTGGTCGTGGGCCCACGAACCGAAGCCGCGGTCGTGAGATCAGTGCAGGTCGTGTCGTTGACCGGTCGGCATGCGACGGTGGTCGTCGTGTTGTCGAACGGTACGGTCGAGAACGAGGTCATCGAGTTGCCCAGCGAGACATCCGATCTGCGGTTGGCGGCGGTGACGGCGCACCTCCAGGCGCACATGGTCGGCGGTGCGATGGGGACCAGCGGCGCGGTGCCCGCTACGGGCGATCGCGACCTGGATGCCGTGTGCGTGGCCGCCCACGGTGCGTTCACCAAGCAGCACGACGAATCGGTGTTCGTCGGCGGCGCGGCGTCGATGGCGCAGGCGTTCGACGCGGTGGACACGGTTCGGTCCGTGCTGCGCACGCTCGAGCAGCAGTTCGTGATGGTGTCGCTCGTGCGCGACATCCTCAGCAGGGGGCTGTCGGTAGCCATCGGCACCGAGCACGGCATCGAGCCACTGGCTGCCTGTTCGGTGGTGGTCAAGCCGGTCGTCGTCGACGGCGAGCAGGTGGGCACCGTCGGCGTGCTCGGCCCCACGCGAATGGATTATCCGCAAGCGCTCGCTACCGTCGAGGCGGTGAGCGACCGCCTCGGTCGGCGGCTCAGCGATGGTGGTTCTTGATGGCCGACTACTACGAGTTGTTGGGCGTCAGCCGCAATGCGTCGCCCGACGAGTTGAAGAAGTCCTATCGGCGATTGGCGCGCGAGCTCCATCCGGATGCCAATCCGGGCGATAGCGCCGCGGAGGACAAGTTCAAACAGGTCGCGCGGGCGTACGAGGTGCTCAGCGATCCCGACCAACGCGCTCGCTACGACCGTTTCGGCGAGCAGGGGGTGGGCGGCGCCGGGCAGGGCCCTGGCGATTTCTTCACCGGTGGCACGGGTGGTCTCGGCGACCTGTTCGACGCGTTCTTCGGCGGGGGAGCGGGTCCGTTCGGTGGCGGGGGGCGCGGCACTGCAGGCCCTCCTCCGGGCCAGGACCTGGAAGTCGTCGCCGACATCACGTTCGAGCAGGCGGTCTTCGGGGCCACGGTGCCCGTCGCCGTGCGCACGGCGCTGCGGTGCGAGGAATGTGCAGGCAGCGGTGCGGGTGGCGGCACGAAGCCCGTCACCTGCAGCGAGTGCAACGGGCGAGGGCAGGTGCAACGCGTGCGCCAGAGCCTGCTCGGCCAGATGGTCACGTCGTCGGCGTGCCCCAAGTGCGGCGGGCTCGGCCAGGTGATCGTCACCCCCTGCGCGTCCTGCAACGGCGACGGCCGCGTCATCTCCGAGAAGACCTACCAGGTGGATGTGCCTGCAGGTGTGGACACGGGCAGCACGCTGCGGCTCACGGGCCGCGGCGCGGTCGGTCCGCGAGGCGGTGGCGCGGGCGATCTCTACGTCCACGTCAGGGTCGCCGCACACGAGCGCTTCCGCCGGGAGGGCGACGACCTGGTGTGCGACCTGCCGGTGTCCATCGCCCAGGCAGCCCTCGGCACCAAGTTCCTGCTGCCCACGCTGGAGGGCGACGAGGAGATCGTCGTGCCCGCCGGCACCCAGCCCGGGCGCGAGTTCGTGCTCCGCCAGCGAGGCGTGCCACGGCTGCAGGGGCGGGGTCGCGGCGATCTGCGGGTGCGGGTGAACGTGCAGGTGCCCACCAAGCTCAACGAGCTCGAGTCCGAACTGCTGAAGAAGTTCGCCGAATCGCGCGGCGAGGAACTCCATCACGAGTCGGGGCTGTTCGCCCGGATCAAGTCGGCGTTCCAGTGAATTCCGCGCTGCGGCACAGCGCGGCGCACGTGTTCGTGGAGTCGCTCGAGGCCCCGACACCAGATCCGACGGATGTGCACCACCTGTTCCGCGTCCTGCGCTTGCGCGACGGCGAGGTGGTGACGGTCAGCGACGGTGCCGGCGGATGGCGTCCGATGGTCGTCGCCGGCGGCGCACTGGAGGCGAACGGCGACATCGTGCGTGAGCCGCCGCCGGTCCAGTGCACCATTGCAACCGCGATCCCCAAGGGCGACCGCGTGGAGTGGATGGTGCAGAAGCTCACCGAGCTCGGCGTGTCGGAGATCGTCTTCCTCCACTGCGTGCACAGCGTGGTGCGATGGGATGTGGCGCGCGCGGCGAAGCAACTGGAGCGGCTGGCCCGCATCGCGCGTGAGGCCTCGGCGCAGAGCAGGCGGGTGTGGTTGCCCGTGCTGCGCGGGCCGATCTCCTTCGACGAAGCGGCCGCGCTGCCCGGCGCCGTGCTCGCCGACCCCGATGGCCCGGAAGTCCTGCGACCTTCGGGCATCTCACCACTTGTTGTGCTGATCGGCCCGGAAGGGGGGTTCCACCAGGGAGAACTCTCGGTATCGATGCTCCGGCGACGACTGGTCGACAACGTGCTCCGAGTGGAGACCGCGGCGGTGGCCGCGGCGAGCGTGATTTTGACGTACCCCTCATAAAGTCAACGCACGGTGGTCCTTGCACACAGAGCGTTGTGATTTTTGACACGCTGTGCCACACTGTGCGGTAAGCCCGCCACGAGCAGAGGAGAAAGGCAGTTGGACATGCGCGAATTCGACGACGATGTGGCGTCATCCCCGTACAGTCGCAAGGTCGGTGAGCGCCTGCGCGTCATCCGCCGGCAGAAGCGGCTCTCCCTCCAAGAGGTCGAGGCGTCGTCGGCGGAGGAGTTCAAGGCTTCAGTCTTAGGGGCCTACGAGCGCGGCGAGCGCGCGATCTCCGTTCCCCGCCTCGAGCGGCTGGCGAAGTTCTACAACGTGCCCGTCGACCAGCTGCTGCCTCGCGAGGACGCGGCGGCCCCTGCCGAGGGCGATGCGGCGGCCAGCAAGAAGCTGGCGGTCGATCTGCTCAAGCTCAGCCAGCTCACCGGCCAGCCGTTCGAGATGCTCACTCGCTTCCTGAAGATGATCCAGGTGCAACGTCAGGACTTCAACGGCAAGGTGATCACCGTTCGCGGCGACGACACCCGCGCCATCGCGGCGATGCTCGATGTGCCGGTGGACCAGGTCGGCCAGCGGCTGGACGCACTCGATCTGCTCTATCGTCCCTGAGCTCGGTCCGCCCCCGGTGAGCGAACCGCTCGGCGTCTACGTGCACGTGCCGTTCTGCGCGCACCGATGCGACTACTGCGCATTCGCCACCTGGACGGATCGGCATCACCTGCAGGAGCGCTACCTCCGGGCGCTGATCGCCGACATCCGGCGCGCGGATCTGCCGCCCGTCACGAGCGTGTTCGTCGGTGGTGGCACGCCGACGATGGTGGATCCGCTGCTGCTCGCCGAGGTGTTGCGGGCCGTGCCCACCACCCACGGTGCCGAGGTGACGGTGGAGTGCAATCCCGACGACGTCACGCCGGAGATGATGCACGTCTACGCCTCGGCGGGCGTCAACCGCGTCAGCATCGGAGTCCAATCGATGGTGCCGCACGTGCTCACGGCACTCGGCCGGCGACATGTTCCTGCCAACGTGGAGCGGGCCGTGGCGTGCGTTCGCGAGGCCGGCATCGAGACGTTCAACCTCGATCTGATCTACGGCGGCGCCGGGGAGTCGCTGGCCGACTGGCGGGCGACGCTGGAGGGCGCGCTCGCACTCGCGCCGTTCCACGTGTCGGCATACGCCCTCACGGTGGAGGCCGGCACGCCGTTGTTCGACCAGCCCGAACGCCACCCCGACGACGACGACCTCGCCGACAAGTACGAGCTCGCCGACGACCTGCTGGAGGCCGCCGGGCTCACCAACTACGAAGTGAGCAACTGGGCCCGCCCGGGTCACGAGTGCCGGCACAACGTCCTGTACTGGGAGCAGGGCGACTACCTCGGGTTCGGCAGCGCGGCCCACAGCCATCGAGCCGGCCATCGCTGGTGGAACGTCCGCACTCCGGAGCGCTACCTGGGTGCGGTGGAGTCCGGTGATCCCACCGAGGCGGCGGGCGAGATGCTCGATCCCGTGACGCGGCGGATCGAGGGCTTGCAGCTGGCGATCCGGATGCGCGGTGGTGTGCCCACCGATTCACTGGAGATGGAAGGCCTCGACGGGCTGGTGCAGATCGAGGGCGACCGGGTCCGCCTGACCCGCCACGGTCGGCTGCTGGCCAACGAGGTCTCGCTGCGCCTGCGGTGATCACCAGGCCCGTGCTCGCACCGTCGACAGGTCGCGCAAGACCGCCAACAGCTCCGAGTCGGGCACGGCGGGTGCGAACAGGAATCCTTGAGCGGCTCGGCAGCCGAGCGCGCGAAGCCTGGCGGCTTGTTCGGCCGTCTCGACTCCCTCGGCGACTGTTTGCATGTGCAGTTCGTCGGCGAGCGCGATGATCGCCGCGATCAGCTGATCGGTCCGTTCGTTCTCCAGCATCGTGCTGACGAACCTCCGGTCGATCTTCACCCGGTTCACCGGGATGAGCCGCAGCCGCTCGAGTGAGGAGTAGCCGGCGCCGAAGTCGTCGAGCGACAGCGTGATGCCGGCCTCGGCGACCTCGTGCAGGTTGGCCCGGACCGCGTCGTCGTGCTGCAGGAGTGCCTCTTCGGTGATGTCCAGGGCGAACCACTCCGGGCGCGCGTCGTTGGCCTTGATCCGGGTCAGCAGGTTGTGGGCGAAAGCCGGCCATGCAAGCTCGTTGGGTGACGCGTTGATCGAGATCTGGAAGTCGCAGAGTGGCTGGATCCGGCTGGCGCGCAGCATGTTCATCACCTCGGCGGAACGGCCGTGCACGAACGCGCCGATGTTCAAGATCTCCGAGTTCCGCTCGGCGATGGGGATGAACTCTCCCGGTGACACGTCGCCGAACTGTGGGTGGTGCCAACGACACAACGCCTCGACACCGATCGGGCGATCGGTGGCCAAGCTCACGATGGGTTGGAACCAGACCTCCATCTGCCGGAACTGCAGCGCACTGCGCAACGCGTTCCACAAACGGAGCATTCCCTCCTGTGGCTCGGCCAGCGCGGGGGAGTAGGTGACGCAGCGATTGCCGCCGCGCACGTTGGCCTCCTGCATGGCGACTTCCGCCTGCTGCATCGCCCGTTCAACGGTCTCGTCGGGCTCGGTCAACGTCGTACCGACCGAGGCCGTGAGGCGCACCGTGCGGCCGTGCACCGTCACCGGCTGGCGGGCCATGTCGCGCAGCTCCGACGAGATGAGGTCGACGTCGAGGGGCGACTGCGGATGGAACGCGACGCAGAACGTGTCGCCCACCAGGCGGGCGAGCCGACCTCCCGGAGGGAG
>JAYVMH010000225.1:0-6690 GCA_043759015.1 Actinomycetota bacterium | reverse complement strand
CGTCACCACCATCATCCCGATTGCCGCCAGCGTCGCCGCCCGACCCGCCACACCCGCCGCCGCGCTCGCCGCTACAACACCCGCACCGAGCGGCGTTGTGGCCGTCGACGCGTCGGTGAGCGACGCATCGACGGCGACCGTCATCGCGTCTGGTCGGGACACGCCGTACTCGATCGCCGTGCGCTGCTGCCACGACCCGACCATCCGCACCACGATCCTTGAACTCAACCGCGGACGGCCCCTCCCCGACGGCAGCCGCTACGACGGAGGCACCTTCCCCGCCGGTTGGAACGTCCTCATCCCCGCCGACGGCTCGACGTCCGCGGCCGCTGTCGGCGCTACCGATGATCGCGAGTATCCCGTCCCGATCCCGGTGGGCGAACACGTCGTGGAACGAGGCGACAACCTGTGGACGATCGCCAAACACCACCTCCAAGACGCCGGCCTACCCGCCCCAACCGAACGCCAAGTCGCCGACTATTGGCACACCACGATCAGCGACAACCAACCCCACCTCACCTCGGGCAACCCGAACCTCATCTACCCCGGCGAACACGTCACACTCCCCGCCGCCGGGCCACAACCCGACGACACCACCGTCCCACCGACGGTGGTGCCTGCACCCGTGGGCATCGCACCACCGCCGCCGACCGTCTTGCCGTCGACACCGCTCCCGCCGCCCACCACTGCTCCGTCCATGACCACGACGGCGCCCACGACCGTGCCGGCGTCGACGTCCCCGACGACGCCGCCAACGATCGCCGCGCCGACCCGCATGCCGAGCGCGTCGCCGCCCATCAACCAGGCGAGAGATGAACACGCCCGTCAGCTCGCCGTGTGGACGGGCGGCACCGTGCTCGCCACCGGCACCATCCTCGCCGTCGCTCGGGCCCGTCGCCGCCGCCTTGCCACCGGCCGCCAACCACCACACCAGCACGCCGGCCCCGGGCAGCGCGACCTCGAACTTGCCCTGCGCGCCACCAGCCAACCCGACCAACTCGCGTGGGCCGCCACGGTGCTCCGCGACCTCGGCGCCCGCTTCAAGCCACAACAGGGGCAGCCGCAACCCGCGTGCGTACAGCTCACCGACGACGCCATCGACGTCTTATGGAACACGCCCGCACCCGACCCACCCCTGCAGTGGCGTACCGGTGACGCCGGCTGGAGCTGGCACCGCGACCGCCACCCCAACGACCCCACCACCAGCGACCGCACCGGACCCTGCCCCACCCTCGTCACCATCGGCACCCGCCCCGACAACCCCAACGCCACCGTCCTGCTCCACCTCGAAACCGCCGGCACCCTCCACCTCCCCAACGAGCCGGCCATGACCGATGTTGCGCGTGCCCTCGTCCACGAGCTCGCCACCACACCATTCGCCGACGACATCGACATCCTCATCACCGACCCCGCCCACACCCCGCCAGCGGCCCCCGATCGCGTCCGCACCGCCACGCTCGACGACGCCATCACGTGGGCAGAGGCCCGCACCGCCGACACGAACGACAACCTCCGCCGGCGACACCACGACAACGTCTTCGCGGCCAGGCTCACCAACACTTCGCTCGACGGCTACCAACCTGTCGTCATCGTCGCCACCGCCACCGGCCACAACCCCGAGCTGCTCGACCGGCTCGTCGCCGCCTGCCAGCCCGGTACCGGCGCCACCGCCATCATCGTCGGCGGTCCCACCCAACCCTGGAACCTCACCCTCGCCTCCGGGCGACTGCATGTTGCGCCGCTCGGCTTCGACCTCAACCCGATCACTCTCACAGCGCCGGACGCCGATCGGCTCAACACCCTCCTCGGCGACGCAAGCGCCGAAGGAACCGAGGACGACTTGTCGACCATCGACGTCGGCGCCGACGTCGTGCTCGCCGACGAACCGATCGACCTCACCACTATCACGGAACCCGATGACGCCGACGAACCGATCGACGTCACCACCCCGGAACCTGACGACACCGACGAGCCCGACGCGTTCGCCGACGCACCGTTCGACGTCCAGGTCCACGTGCTCGGCCAAGTCCACGCGACCGGCGCCTCCCAGCACCTCACGCCGGGCGAGGTGGAGCTGCTCGCCTACCTCGTGTTCCATCCCGACGGTGAGACCGCCGACACGATCATGACCCAGCTGTGGCCCACCCAACCTGCCGCCCCCAAGACGTACCGCAACCGCTGCACCAACCTGCGCACCAAACTCGGAACCGGCCGCGACCGCCAGCTTCTGTTCCCCGAATCCCGCGACACCGGCCTCTACCGCACCTCGCCTCTCGTCACCAGCGACCTCGACCGTTTCCGCGGCCGCGTCCACCATGCCGAAAGCGCACCCTCGGGCGAGGCCATCGACCTGCTCAAACAAGCGCTCGAACTCGTCACCGGGCCACCGTTCCGGACCACGGGCGGCTACGACTGGGCGTACGCCGAACAGGTCGAAGACCGCGCCAACCACGACATCCAACACGCCGCCTGCTGGCTCGCCGAACTCGCCCTCGAAGCGGAAGACCCCCATACCGCCCTGTGGGCCGCCGCCCAAGCTAAACTGGCCCTCGGAGTGCTCGCAGCCGAACCCCTCGGCCGTCTCGAGATGCTCGCCCACGCCCACGACGGCAACACCGCCGCCATCACCGACGTCTACCGCGAACTCCAAGCCGCACTTGAACGCGACGACCCCGCCACCGACCTGGCAACCGAGACCGTTGCGCTGTACCAGCGATTGGTGAGCGATCGCTCGACCGGCCGAGCGTCGAGTGCCTGAACGGCGGACGAGGACGACCGGACCGCCCGGCACCCTCGTCACGGTACGTACTCGCTTTCTGCGTCAGCTCCGCGCCTCCGGCCGCCCGACTACGACTGAGGCCGGAAGTGGGTGGGTTGAGGGCCCCAGCGGGCTGAGTGAAGTCGCGCGCTCGCCCACTCGGTATGGGAGTCCCCACCCGGGAACGGCCCCGGCAGGAGCGCCCGACATCGCCGAGAGCTTGTCATGGGTCACCCCAGCGCTGGCCCGTTCTTTGCGGCGATCTCGAGCGCGAGCCTTCCCTCCGGTGGAGCAGGCGTGAGCGAGTCACGGCGGGAGAAGAGGAGAGGCGAGCATGTACTTGCTGAACAGTTCGCGGGCGTGGTCTGCCGCCGACACATTGAAGCGCGCCTCGTGCGCTAGTCCGTTCCTTTGCGCATACAGTCCGTCGAATCTCGTGCTGTCGTGCTGATCCCCGCCCGTGAGGGCTTCAAAGTGCTTGGCCAGTCCGTGCCGTGCCCCTCCGACTTCAGGCAGCCGAGGGGCCTTCCGTTGGGCCTTCGTCAGGAGTTCGAGCGCGGTGAACGCCGACAGGAACTCAAGCGTTGGGTCGAGCCCGGGCTCGAGCGACTGGCCATACGCGGCCAGGGCCCTCGCGATGCGCGGATCCGCATTGGACGCAGCGAACAGCCGGGGCACATCCTGCACGGCCTCAGGGCGCAGCGAGCTACTTACCGTGCCGCGGGCTGAGGCCGAGAACACCATCAGAAAGTGTGGCTTGCCGTCCGGGCGAACGTACCACCACGCCGTCCCGACCGGCTTTGCGCGGACTTCGTGGCGCGCCGCGAGACAGATGGCCCCGATCACTCGATGATGGATCTCGAGTGCGCGAACGCCGCCAAGAGTCGACACCACTGAGCCTGCCTCCGCGAGCTCGACGGAAGCGCCGGCCTCGTCGATGAGCGCTCCAGGATCGACGACCCGTCCGTGGTCTCCGACGGTCTCGATCGCAAGCCATACGCCGGGGACCAGTTCATTCGCTCGTGCCGTCCGGATGGCGTCGATCGCGGCCTTGTGTGTCGGACGCGGGGAGTCTCCGAAGAAACCGTCGAGCATCCGATTGGCAAGCGCCGTCCTGGTGTCGAGATCAGCCAGCACATGGTCGTTCGCCGTCACCGTCACGTCTGTGTGAACACCGGTGACCCCTGCGTTGTGCAACCAATTGCTGAGATCGGCGTCGACGGCAGCGAAGGGCTCATTGAGCACCTTCCACGGGTCAACCGGCAGGCTGTCGAGCCCCGCGAGGTGGTAGACGGCACGATGACGGAAGAGCACGGCCAAGAGTGTGCATTGAGGTTCCAGCTGTGTCGACCCGGAATCGTGTCGCGGTCCCATGTTGGCGAGCGCTGTCGGGACTTCGTCAGGTGTCGCCGACGAGCTCATCCGGTACCTGGTCGGGGGGTCCTGCGCTCGCGGTGCGAAATGGTCCGGCTCAATCGAGCCCTCTCCGATTACCCTGCGAACGTGAGTTCGTCCCAGGCGTTGAAGCCGATGATGGTGGCGCGAGTGCCAGCTCGACCGACCGGGCCGGCGATGTTGATCGAGACCAGGCCCCTTGGCGCCCTGGCTGGCTCACAATCGGGTGACCGGGTCGAGGCCGCTCTGGTTTCGCTGCCGCGGCCCGCTCACCCGAACCCGTCCGTGGAGATGGTGATACAGGCGCTGTACCTCCCGCTACGGCCGGAGGCGGCGCCCGAGCTCCATGGAGTGCCTGGAAGGGCCGGTCTCGAGCACCTGTGGGTCCGCGACGAGAGTTGGCTTCTGCTGCCGTCACACGTGGTCGCCGAACTGAGTTTCGAACGGGCCTGGAACGTCGGTTTGTTGACGACGCCGTCGAGCCTCGGTAGTCCCTACCCGGAGGACGAGCTCACTCAGGTGGCATGGATGGTGATCGCGTCCGCGCCGCTCGATCAGGTCGTGCGTCTCATGTGCGGCGTCGCAGCACTGCTCGATGAGTTCATGGATGGCCAAGCCGTGAGCGTCGGTTTGGCCATCATGGCTCAGCCTGGTGAGCTCACGGGGCGGCTTGTCTCCGCGGCCCGAGCTGGGAAGGCGTGGCTCTACGGCCGATGCCTCCGGTGGATCGCTCGCGAGCGGACCATGGCCGCGCTCGGAACCGGGCTCTGCCCGTGGCGCTGCCCTCCACCTTGGCCGCTGCTGGCGGCTCTGTTCCCACGGGTGACCGCAGCACTGCCAGCCTCTGATGCTGACCTGCTTCGGGCGGCGTGGTTTCTGCACGATGCCTTCATGGGCTCAGGCTTCGACGAAGAGGCGTCGCTCGCTGACGCGGCGAGGGTTACGACAGCGCTCACGTACCGCACGACCCGGCCGGGCGACTGGTTGGGCCGGCTCGCAGTGTGGTCCCGCATCTGGCAGGTCGATGACTCCCACGGCGTAGCGGCCACGCCGCAGGGATGGGGTGGCCCGCTGCCCTCGGTTCTGCGTGCTCGGGCAGCTGACCAACTGGGCATGACCGTCGACGAGTGGTTCGGCACGATCGCAGCCATCTTGACGCAGCTGATTCTGGCGCACGCCCAAGGCACGCTCGCGATCGCCACTCGCCGCGGGTACGACAAGATGCCGATGGTGCTCGAGGACGGCGAGGAGATTGTGATCGATGCCGCCGTGGCCGTACGCAACATTCTCACGCACGGATCGGCGACCCTTGACCAACTCGCGGCGAGCCTCGTTGACGATGTGCGGCGGTCCAGCCTGCCCTACCGGGGCTACGGCACGCTGCCGCAGCATGAAGCGAACGCTATGCGCCGACAGCCCGTGATCGCTTTCGAGGACGGCTCCTGGGTCATCTCGGATGTCGGCGCCTTCGTCGAGTGGGCGACGGACCTGCCGCTCAGACTGGCGGAGACCGGCGGTGGCTACGGCAGGCGAACCGTCCGCTCGACGGCCGGTCTCATGTTCGAGGCGTACGCGCTCGACCACCTCATGCGCCTTGCAGGCCGGCATCGCGTGACACCCGGCCGCGAGCTCGACAACGCCGTACCCGCTGATCATCGTCGTCCCGACGCGCTCGTCGCGAACAACGACGGCATGGTGGCGATAGAGACGAGCCTAAAGCCGCTCGGCGCCGGCATCGCTGCTGGCGACTTGGGCGCCTTCGACCGGCTCGTCGAGCAGTACGTCGAGAAGGCAAAGCAAGCGCGAGCCGTACTGAATGGCGACGTCGACCTGGACAGATTCAAGGCGGCGACATCGACGAACGCTCCCACGTACATTGTCGTGACCGACGTACCCGCCACCTACGTGCCACCCCTGGCATCGGTACTTCGCGAACGCGACCCTGAAGGGATACCGCGGTTCGTTTGTGGCATAGAGGATCTTGTGATGCTTGTTGACCTCTGTACAGCTGGGTGGTCCTTCCCGGCCGCAGTCATGGCATGGCAGCAGGGCCAGAACGACCTGCCACTCCGGACCCACCTGGAGAGGTTGGCCGGGCTTCGTTCCCCGTCCCAATGGTCGAACGTGGAAGCCCTCGGCCCGCTCATCCGTTCTGCTCCGAGAGCGAGGAGCGAAGCCGCCTAGGGGGAGGTCCTCGCTCGGTCGATTGCGGTGGCCCGTGTCTGACGGGCCGACCGTTGGGCTGGCAAGGGCAGCCGCGGTTCGCCCCGGCGGCGCTGGATGGCTGCGAAGACGCAGCGTGCTATGAGGTTGGTTGCGGCTCGACGAGGCGTCGCACTGCTTGGATTCGATCGCGTGACGGTATCGCCGCGATCTTGACCACGTCGCCGGTGTGGGGGGCGTTGATCCATCGCTCGGTGTCGAGGGCGATGCCGAGGTGTCCGTAGTCTTCGGGTGGGCTGCCGCCGCGGATGAAGACGAGGTCGCCGGGCCAGATCGGCGCGGTGTGCCAGTCGACGGGACGGCCGCGGGTGACT
>JAYVMH010000224.1:0-15040 GCA_043759015.1 Actinomycetota bacterium | reverse complement strand
GGCGTGGTCGTGCGGCGCACGTGGGCCGGCCGCACAGCGTGGGGTGTCACCGAGCGCCTCAGTGCGGAGGTGGTGGACAAGCTGGCGGAGCAGCCGGTGCCGTGGCATCGCCGGCAGACGACGGGCGACCTCATCACCCGCGCCGGGGTGGATGCGGAGGCGGCCACCGCGGTGCTGCAGCCGCTGCCGTTCGCCTCGGGTGTCGTCGTGCTGATGGTGCTGTCCAGCGTGATGATGCTGCTCGCCGACGTGCCGCTCGGGTTGGGAGCGGTGTGCGTGTTCCCTGTCCTCATCGTGCTCAACGTCGGCTACCAACGCCGGGTCGATCGCTACTTCCACACGGCGCAGGACGAGCTCGGTCGGCTCAGCTCGGCTGTGCACGAGAGCTTCGAGGGTGTCGTCGTGGTGAAGTCGTTCGGCGCCGAAGGCCGCGAGACCGAACGGTTGGCCGTGATCGCCCGCCGGCTGCGCGAAGCGCGCCTGGGCGCGGTGCGGCTGCGGAGCATGTTCGAGTCGTTGCTCGACGGTGTGCCGAACGTGGTCAACATCGCCATCCTCGTCGCCGGCGCGTACCGGGTGCGCGCGGGCGCGATGACGCTCGGCGAGCTCACCAGCTTCATCTACCTGTTCACGCTGCTGGTCTTTCCGTTGCGGATGATCGGCTTCACGCTCTCCGAACTGCCGCACTCGTTGGCCGGCTGGGGTCGCATCCGTTCGTTGCTCGATCAGCCGGTGGAGGCCGACCCGGCCGCTGCGCTGCGGCGTGGCGCCGACAACGCGGTGCACATCCGCGACGTCCACTTCTCCCACGACGGCGACCGCGAGGTGCTCCGTGGGGTCACCGCGGAGATCGATGCCGGCCGCACCGTTGCGGTGGTCGGCGCCACCGGGTCGGGAAAGACCACGCTCCTGCATCTCGTCGCCGGACTGATCGCTCCGGATCAGGGCACCGTCACCGTGCCCGCCTCGGGTGCGGAGATCGTGTTCCAGGAGGCGTTCTTGCTCGCCGGCACCGTGCTCGACAACATCACCCTCGGCGACGACGTGGCACCCGACGCCGTTGAGCTGGCTCTCCAGGTCGCAGAAGCGGGGTTCGTGCACTCGCTGCCCCGGGGGCTGGACACCGAGATCGGCGAGCGTGGGGTCGGCCTGTCCGGCGGCCAGCGGCAGCGGCTGGCGCTCACCCGTGCGCTCGTGCGCCGGCCCGCGGTGCTGCTGCTCGACGACACCACCTCCGCGCTCGACCCGAGCACGGAGGCGAGGGTGATCGCAAACCTGCGCGCCGCGCTCACCCAGACCACCGTCGTCGTCGTCGCCAGCCGACCCTCCACGATCGCGTTGGCCGACGACGTGCTCTACCTCGTGGACGGCGAGGTCGTGGCCCATGGTCTGCACGACGAACTGATGGACCGGGTGCCCGCGTATCGGTCGCTGATCGAGGCGTTCGAACAGGACCGCGAGTCCGGCGGGCTCGACGACCTGCAACTGCACGACGTGGCAGGTGGGGAATGAGCGAACCGATCAGCCGCTGGAGCGCCGTCGAGACGCTGGGCAAGGGCGTGCGTGCCGCGCCCGCGCTGCGCATCGGGTTCTTCACCACGCTCGGGCTGGCGATGGTTGGTGCGGCCGGTCGGGTGGTGATCCCCGTGCTGGTGCAGCAGGCGATCGACCGCGGGCTCTCCGCATCGGGCGTGCGGGTGGGCGTCGTGCTGCGACTTGGCATCGTCGCGTTCGTCGTCATCTGCGTCGCCACCATGGCGCAGCGAACCGCTGTGTACCGCCTTGGCCAACGCAGCGAGGAAGCGCTCTACGGGTTGCGTGTTCGGCTGTTCGAGCACATCCACCGGCTGAGCATCGCCGACCACAGCGAGGAGCGGAAGGGTGCGCTCGTCGCCCGTGTCACCTCCGATGTCGAGACGCTCGCCCAGTTCTTCCAGTGGGGCGGCCTCGCGTGGCTGCTCGACGGCACGCTGATGTTGCTCGTTGCCGGAGTGATGCTGGCGTACGACTGGGTGCTCGCAGTGGTGGCCTTCGTCGTCGCCGCGCCGCTGGGCATCGTGCTCCAACGCGTGCAGCGCCATCTCGCGCGTGCGTACGACGCGGCGCGTGGCCACAACGCGCAGGTGATGACCCAGATCAGCGAGGTCGTCGCCGGCTCCGAGACGTTGCGTGCCTACCGGGCCGGCAGCCGCTATGCGGGCCGGGTGAAGGACGCCAGCCACGAGCGCTCCAGTTCGTTCATCAGGGCCGGCACCATCGGTGCGTTCCTGTTCCCCTCCGGTGAGGTGTTCGGCGTGTTCACGGTGTCGGCCGTGGTTGTGGCAGGTCTGCTGCGCGGGCCGAACAGCGGGCTCACCGCCGGCGCGATGGTCGGGTTCGTGTTCCTCACGTACCGGTTCCTCGAGCCGATCGCCGAGTTCACCGAGGTCCTCGACCAGACGCAGACCGCTGTGGCAGGCATGCGCCGGGTGCTCGGCGTGCTCGAGATCCCCGTCGGCCCGCCTGAACCGGAGATCCCGATGGTGCTGCCGCCGGGGTCGTTGGCCGTCACGATGGACCGTGTCGACTTCAGCTACCGCAGTCGGGGCGACGCCGACGAACCGCCGGTGCTCACTGGCATCAGCGTCCACATCCCGCCGGGCCAGCAGGTCGCTGTGGTGGGCGAGACCGGTTCGGGAAAGACCACTCTCGGTCGGTTGATCGCTCGCCTCGCCGACCCGTCGGCCGGGTTCGTGCTCGTGGGCGGGGTGCCGCTGACACGGGTGAGCAACACCGACCTGCGCAAGCGGCTGACCGTGGTGCCCCAGGAGCCGTTCCTGTTCGAGGGCACCATCGCCGCCAACCTCCTGTTCGCCCGGCCCAACCTTGGCACGGCCGACCTGGAGGCGGCCATCGACGCGCTGGATCTGCGCGACTGGCTCGACACGCTTCCCGAGGGGCTGCACACCGAGGTCGGTGAGCGTGGCGCGCAGATGTCGGCGGGCGAGCGCCAACTCGTCGCGCTCATCCGTGCCTCGCTGGTCGACCCCGACGTGCTGGTGCTCGACGAAGCGACGTCGTCGGTGGACGCGCTCACGGAGGTGCGCCTCTCACATGCGCTCGAACGTCTCGCCAGCGGCCGCACCACGATCGCGATCGCGCACCGCCTGTCCACGGCAGCCCGAGCGGATCGGGTGCTGGTGCTGGACCATGGGCGACTCGTGGAGGACGGCACCCACTCCGCGCTCGTCCTGCAGGGGGGCGCCTACTCGCGGATGTACGACGCCTGGGTCGCCGCCACGTCAGCCGGTTGAGGCGTTGAACGGTGTGGGCCCGTAGACCGCGGTGACGCGGCACTGCAACGCACCGGTGCGCACGATCGCGACGCGCGACTTGAACGCGGCGGTGCGGCCGGGGTCGACGGTCGGCACGTTGATGGTCTCGTTCTCGGCGGTCCCACTGGCGAAGCGGTACTCCACCGTGACCTCGTAGCGGTGCGACTTGGTGTCGTCGTTGCGGATCGTGCCCTCCATGTGGAGTCCGGTCTGGGGCCGCATGTCGCAGACGGTGATGCTCACCTCGTGCGGGCCGGGGTCGAGATACGCGTTGACCTCGCGGAGCACGACTCGGGTGAACAGGAATCCGACCGTGCACATCGCCAACGCGAGCACGGAGAGCACGATGCCGGCGATCGCGTATCCCTGTCCGTACCGCTGGTTGCGTGCCGCGGCCCGTGTGCCGAGCACGCCGAACACGAAGGCGGTGATCGCGCCCGCGCCGCCGAGCAGGAACACGAACGGGATCCACGACAGGAACAGCGCCAGGAGCCCGACGACGAACGCGGCGATGGCCATCCCGCGTGAGGGACCCCGTTCGTGCTGCGACGTCGGTGGCCCTCCGCTGTCGATGAACCGCTGCCCGTGCGTCGACACGTCGCCCGTCCACTGCTGGCCGTTGAAGTACCGGTACTCGTATCGACCGGTCGGGTCCGGGTGCCACCCCGCGGGGCCGAGGGGATCGCTCACAGGGCCGACGTTATCCGTCGCGAGGAGCGGCCGCCCTCTACGATCGATCTCGCTATGGAGATCGTTCTCATCCGTCACGGTCAGCCCGAATGGGTTCGCGAAGGCCTCAACGTCGTCGATCCGCCGCTCACCGCCCGCGGCCAACTGCAGGCGGAGGCCGTCGGCACGGCGCTCGGCACCGAGCAGTTCGACGAGATCATCATCTCGCCGCTGCGGCGAGCACGTCAGACCGCGGCACCGCTGCGGTCCGTTACCGGACACACCGAGACGGTGGAGGCGTTCCTCGAGGAGATCCGCGAGCCGAACTGGCACGGCACCCCTGCCGAGCTCGCGCGCACGGCCTACGAGGAGGAACGCAACCGTGCCGCCGAGGATCGCTGGCGCGGGCTCGAAGGTGGGGGAGAGCCGCCGCGTGAGTTCGTGGAGCGGGTGCGGGCAGGTGCCGAGGTGTTCTGGTCGTCGCGGGGGATGTACCGCTCGAAACAGACACTGCCGGTGTGGCATCTCGATGCGCCGGATGTGAAGATCGCCGTGGTGGCGCACGCCGGCACGAACGGGGTGCTGCTGTGCCACCTGCTCGGCCTCGAGCCGGTGCCGTGGGAGTGGGACCGGTTCGTGACGATGCACGCATCGATCACCCGGTTGCAGAGCCTGCAGCTCGGCGACGGCCACACGTTCGCACTCACCCGCCTCAGCGACGTGGAGCACCTGCCAGGCGATGCCCGAACGTCGTGACGACGTTCACCACGCGCAGCGCATCCGCTTGATGCCGTTGATGAAGTTGCTCTGCAGGTAGTCCGGCTCGGAGACGATCTCGATCGTGGGCATCCGACGGCGCAACTCGTCGAACATCACCGCGATCTCGCGGCGGGCCAGGTTCGCGCCGAGGCAGAAGTGTGGTCCACCTGCGCCGAAGCCCACCTGTGCGGGCTGGGGTTGGCGGGTGACGTCGAAGCGGAACGGATCGGTGTAGACGGCGTCGTCGCGGTTCGCCGAGTTGTACCACATCACCAACTTCTGACCGGCCTCGATGGTCTGACCGGCGACCACCGTGTCCTCGGTGGCCGTGCGCCGGAAGCTGATCACCGGCGTGGAGTAGCGGACGATCTCGTCGACAGCGGTCTTGGTGTTCGCCTCCCAGTCGTTCCACCACAGGTCGCGCTGGTCGCGGTGCCGGGTGAGCAGGCGCATGCCGTGGCTGATCGCGTTGCGAGTGGTCTCGTTGCCGGCGACGACGAGCAGGATGAAGAACGATCCGAACTCCTGTGCGGTGAGGCGCTGACCGTCCACCTCGGCGTGCATCATGATCGAGGTGAGGTCCTCGCGAGGGTGGGCGAGCCGATCCTCACCGAGTGCCTGCGCGTACTGGAACAGGCCCATCCCCGCAGCAACGAGGGTTTCGAACGAGGTCGTGAACTCTGGGTCGCCGACGCCGAGGACCACGTTGGTCCAGGCGAACATCTGCGCCTCGTCCTCGGTGGGGATGCCCATCATCTCGCAGATGATCTGCAGCGGCAGCGGGGCCGCGACCTCGTGCACGAAGTCGCACTCGCGGTCCGGGAATCGTTCCAGGAGATCGTCGACGACGCGCGCTGCCTTGACGTGCACGTACTGCTCCACCCTGGCGATCTCCTTGGGCGTGAAGCCCTTGGACACGATCGACCGGAGGCGGAAGTGTTTCGGGTCGTCCATCATGATCATCGACCCGAAGAACTCGCCGATCTCCAGCGGCATGTCGCCGATGTTCACACCCTTGCCGCTGCAGAACAGCTGCGGGTTGCGGCTGACGTGCCAGATGTCCTCGTGGCTGACGAGCGACCAGTAGCCCGGGCCCTGGGGGAACTGCGCATCGAGGAAGTCGAACTCCTCCCACCAGCTCACCGGCTGCTGTGTGCGGAGCGTGTGGAACGCACCCTCGCGAATGTCGCGGGGTGCGGTCCAGAACTCGGGGTCGGACAGGTCGAAGCAACCGAGAGCAACGTCCGCGAAGTGCATCCGCGGATGGTAACCCGGCCCGCGGTGTGCACGACGTGCCGAGGGTGCTCAGAAGTCGATGTCGTTCGTTCCGGTTTCGGTGACGGGAGCGATGGAACAGACCTTGGTGTTGGTGTCGGTCGCCGTCGCGGACGGGATCCATATGGCGGCCTTCTTGTGACCGGAGACGAGCATCGACACCGAGGTGATCTGGCTGCCGATCGTGACTGTGACCACGGTTCGCCCGCTCACGGTCGCAGCAGTGACGGTCGCGTTGAACTGCGCCTGCTTGCTGCCGGTGCCGATGAAGTCCCAGTTCATCCCGATCGAGCCGAGGCCGGTGCTGGTGCTGGTGACGTTGAGGTTGGGGAACGTGGACGTTCTGGAGAAGTCGAGTGCGTCGTTCTTCGGACCGACGCTCGGGTTGAGTTGCTTGCCGTCGCGGACCCGTACGTACAGCGCGGTGCTCGACCCGTTCCATCCGCTGAGGATCGACGAGGTGCTCATCGTGGTGTTGTACGTGAACACGATCTTGTCGCCGGTGTCGATCCTGCCGGCCGTCCCACCGTTGACGGTCTGGACGTCGTACCCGCGCACTGGACTGTTGTCGACGTACGACGTTGTCGTCGCGGTGAGCGCGCCCATGGTGGCCCGGAACGTGATCGCGCCGTCGTTGACGGCGGTGGACGTCCAGGGACAGGTGTACGTGTTCCCCGCCACGGTCTGTGTGCAGGTGATGTTCGTCCACGTCGCCGTGCCGCTGAGCTGATAGGCGAACACCACCGTGGCCGGCGCGGGCAGCGCCTCGGCCCTGAGGTTGACGGTGCCGCTCACGTAGGTGGGGAGGGAGTACATCGACAGCGAGGCGATGGTGTTGTCCACCTTCACCGAGTTGGTCGTGACCGATTTGGAGTTGCCGGTCACAGGACAGATCGAGGCGCTGGCGCAGAACGCCTGGTCGAAGGCGGTGGTGCGGATGTCGTAGGTGGCGTTGGCGAGCAGTGAGGAGTCGCTCTGGCATTGGTAGGTGTCGATCGCGACCAGCGCGCCGGTGGCGCACAGCGTCGCCCACGACGATGTGCCCGTCGGTGCGTACTCGTAGAGCACGTGATCGATGCCGGTGTCGTCGTCGATCGCCGTCGACGTGATCGTCATCAGACCGCTGACGGTTCCCTTGTTGGTGGTGACCGTCGTCGACAGCGTGCTCGGTGCGACGTTGTCGGCCAGCACGTCCTTGATCGGCGCGGAGTAGGTCACCGTCGTGCCGTCGTCGACCTTCACCTCGAGGTCCCAGTTGGCGGCGGCGTTGGCGGTGGTCACCCAGTCGCACGTGAACGGAGCGGTCGTCTGGCCGGCGGCGCAGGCCGGGCCTGTGATCGGGGTGAAGCTGTTGGCGTTGGCCGCCGAGATCATGAACGTGACCTTCACCGAACCGCCGCACGTGCCGCCGACGGTCGCGGTGAGGTGCACGGTGCTGCGCACGTTCGAGCCCGGATCATCGACCCCGGCCGTGGCCGGAACGTTGATCGAGTAGCGCTGCGACGCCGCGGCGTTGGTGTTGTCGATCGCGGCCACGACCACCGGCGTGATGCCCGAACAGGTGGGAGTGCCGCCGACGGTTCCGGTCACGGTGTCGAACGTGAACCCGTTCTTCGGCAAGCCGATCTGCTTCCACGCGAGCGGCGAGACTGCGCCGCCCGACACGGTGAGCGGCTGGCTGTACGCGGTTCCCAAGACACCGTCGGGCAACGTCGACGGCGAAAGGCTGAGACTGGGAACAGTCCCGAAGCGCAGCGCGCCAGGATTGTTGAACGTCATCGAGCGGGCGATCAGCGCGCCGAGGTTGATGGCGAACGAGGTGCCCCCGGCGTCGAGCGAGATCGCGCTCGAGGGAGCGTAGAGGAGGCCCCGGTACGCCTGCACTGCCGGGCCGGCAGTCAGGCCCACCGAGCCCGCGGCCACCCAGGCGACCACGTTGGGGTACGCGGCACTGTTGCTGGTGTCGGCGGTGAGGTCGATCGCCGCTCCGGACGCGACTGTCAGTCCGCCCTTGGCGACGTAGATCGTCACCGATGTCCCCGACAGGACGGCGGTACCGGTGATGGTGAGACCGTTGCAGAACACGTAGACGCCGGCGCCCATCGTGGTCGTGGCACTGAGGGTCGCGGGGCCGTCGGTGGTGCCGGCCGTCAACGCGCCCGTCAGCGCGGTGGCAGTGCCGCTCACCGGGCAGCTCGCCGCGGCGGCCGGCGCTTTCAGGCTTGCCAACGGGTCGTTCACCTGCGAGTAGGGCTTTGCCAGCGTGCCACCGTCGCCGGGCGACAGGACCACCAGGTTGGCCACGCTGTTCGATCCGCACGCGGAGCTGACGATCGCGTTCCCCATGAACGTCCCGGCGCCCGTTCCGGTCACGACCGGGCAGGCGACGCCGGTCGCCAGGTCGCCGAGGGCGAGGAAGCTGATCGTCGACGAGTTGCTGGTGCTCGGCGCGGTCTGCGACCTCGGCCGCAGCGACGCCGACAGGGTGGTCTGCAGCGGCGACAGCGTGCCGGCCGCGACGAGCGTGAGTGAGACGGTGGTGGGCGTGCCCGTGCACGACGCGCCGGTGTCGCACGACGCGGTCACCGAGGTGACGTTGCGGCCGAGCGTGACGTCGGCGACTGTCGCGCCGTCCTTGCACAGCCGCCGGTTGAAGGTCTTGTCGGTGTTGAGCGCGTACGTCACGACGTAGCTCGACGACGTGGACGGGGTGGGATGGTCGAGCCAGCTGAACCTGATCCGCATCGACCCCGACGGGATGCAGCCGCCGGCATCCGACGTCGAGACGCCCAGCCCGTTGGCCAGTGCGGTGTTGGGGTCGGTGCCACCCGCGGCCTGTGCGTCCTTGTAGAGGAACGCAGTGACGAGGCTGAGGTCGGTGCTGTCCTTCGCCAGAGCGATCGTGCTGCTCGCGACGTTCATCGTGGTGATGAGCACGGCGACGAGCACCCCGATGATCGTGACGCTCAACGACATCGCGATCACGACTTCGATGAGCGTGAACCCGGAGTCGGTTCGGCGACGACGGCTGCGGCTCATCCGAAGACGCTCCATGACTGCACGTAGGTGTTCGAGATCGCGCCGCTTCCCTTTTGCTCGAAGTTGATCTGGGCGCGGATGATCGCCGCGCCGCTGGCGCACGCCGAGCCGGTGTTCAAGCAGGCGACGAACACGACGTTGCGTTGGGCGAGCAGGGTGCCGCTACTGCCGGCGACGACGTTGAGCGCGGGCGCGCAGTCGACCCGGATGGTGACGTTGTCGACCCCGCTGCTGACGGTGCCGCATGTCGGCGTCGTGGCGAGCCCGGTGTTCGTCAACGTCTGTCGGACGGTGACGATCGAGTCTTCGATCGCGGCTTCCGCCGCGTACTGGCGATTGCGGAGCTGTTCGAGCGAGACGCGGTTGCCGACACCGGAGGTGATCATGGCCGCGAGTCCGCCTGCGATGGTGCTCACCATCATCACGAAGCCGATCGCGATCAGCAGCGCTGCGCCGCGGTCCTCGTGCGGTTGGCGTCGGCGTGTCATGGAGTGCGCACCTTGATCGTGAGGGTGTCGACGACCCCGACCGGCGACGTCACCTTGACGGTGACCGTCGCGGTGGTGCTCACGGTCGGGCAGTTGAACGAGGCGGGGGTGATCGCCACGGTGAAGCCGGTCGGCATCGCGGTCGAGGTCTTGGGCAGCACCACGGCCGCGTCGTAGGGCGAGCAGTACTTGAGCACGTCCTGCTTCACCGTCTCGACGACGTTGCGGATCGCCGCGTCGGCGACGACGTTGTCTCGTTGTGCTTTGGCCGACGCGCTCGCCGATGCCAAGGCCGCGACGAGCGCGGTGACGCTGGCGCTGATGACCAGCACCGTCATCACGATCTCGATGAGGCTCTCGCCGAGATCGCGGCGGCCGTCGGTCGGCCGCTGTCGACACCAGAGTAGTTGCATGATCTTTTCGCTGTCTCCCGCGGCTCGGCTCACTTGACTTGGCTGAACACGCTGTACATGGCTGACACCTGGGCAATGGCGACGAAGCCGACGATCATGCCCACACCGAAGATGACGATCGGCTGGAACAGGTCGGTGGCCTTCTTCAGGCGGAACGTGACCTCGCGTTCGTAATAGGTGGCCGCCTTGGCGAGCTGCTGGGAGAGCTGGCCGGTGCGCTCGCCGACGCGGACCATCTGCAGCACGGGGAGCGGGAACACTCCGCAGTCCTCCATCGGCTGGGAGAGGCCGCCACCGCGAACGAGCGTCTCGCGGACCTCGTCGATGGCGGCCATGAACGTCGTGTTCTGGGTGGCCTGGCCGGCGACCTCGATGCCATCGGGAAGCGGGACACCCGCGCTGGCGAGCGCGGCGAGCACGCGGGCGAAGCGCTCGACGGCGATGATCCGGGTGAGGCCGCCGATCACCGGGAGGCGCAGGATGAAGCGGTCGCGCCGACCCTTGTTCTTGTCGCCGCCCATGAACGCAGATCCGAACAGGAACCCCAGCCCGCCCACGGCGATGATCAGCCACCAGAAGTTGGTGACGAAGTCGGTGAACGCGAGCAGCATCCGTGTGGGCACGGGGAGACGGGCGCCGAGCGAGCGGTACAGGCCGGCGAACTTCGGCAGGACGAACACCGTCATGGCCACCAACGCAATCCCGGCGACGACGAGCACCAGGATCGGGTAGGTGAGCGCGCTGCGGATCTGGCGCCGGGCGTTCAGGTCGCGCTCGATGTACAGCGTGAGCTGTCCGAGCACGATGTCGAGCCGACCGGTGAAGTCGGCCGAGCGCACGATGGCGCGGTAGTACGCCGGGAACACCTCCGAGTGCTGGTTGACGGCCTCGGTGAAGCTGCCGCCGCGGCGAACCGCATCGAGCAGATCATCGACCACCGCGGACATCGAGGGTGTGCCCACCTGGGCCGAGACGGTCTCGAGGGCATCCATGATCGGGATGCCGGCCTCGAGGAAGCTCGCCATCTGGCGCGAGAACTCCATCACCTCGGAGAGCTTGACTGCGCGGCGACTCCGCCGCGGTTTGCGTTCCATCTTGTCCGCCATCGAACCTCACTCGAGCGAATGTGGTCGTACGACGAACGGTTACTGGGAGGAGCCGAAGGCCGTCAGACCAATCTGTGTGACTTCTTTCGCGAAATCTTCTGCTTTCGCGAACTTTCGACTCTTGTATCGGCAGGTTCGCGCCGAAAGTGAAGTATGAAAAGAAGGCAAAAGACCCAGGATTCCGGGAGCGCGCCTCACGGAGGCGGCACCGCGACGCTCGATCGCGATGCACTACCCATCGTGGCGGGGGGTGATGGCGCCCAACGCCCACGGCTCGGTCAGGTGCTTCTCGACCAGAACCTCGTGTCGCCCGATGCGCTGTCGACGGCGCTGGACCTCCAGCAGGCGTCGGGACGGCGCCTCGGCGCGATCCTCGTGGAGAGCGGACTGGTCGACCCGAACGTGTTGAACGAGGCACTCGCGCACCACTTCGGCGTCGAGACGGTCGATCTCCGCCGGCTTCGCCCCGAGGACGAAGCGATGGCGCTCGTCACCGAGGAGGAGGCGCGCGAGCTGCGCATCATGCCGATCCGTCTGCTCGACGGCGGGCTCGACCTCGCCGTCGCCGACCCGGGCGACCCTGCGGCCCGGGCGTTCTACAGCACGCTGCCGGTCACCTCGATCGCACTGTTCATGGCGCCCGCTGCGGACATCACGATGGCGCAGAACACGTACTACCGCATCATCAAGGCCGACGACGCGAGTGTCCAGCAGTTCTGGGCCGAGTCGGCGCCGGCGGTCGAGGCACTGTCGGCCAAGGATGCCGATGCGCCGGTCATCCAGCTCGTCAACCGGATCGTCGCCCAGGCGTTGCGCGACCGCACATCCGACATCCACATCGAGCCGACCGACGGACGGGTCCGCATCCGCTTCCGCATCGACGGCGCGCTCCACGAGACGCTGAGCCTGCCGGTGTCCACCGGACTGGAGCTCGTCAGCCGACTCAAGGTGATGGCGGAGATGGACATCGTGGAGCGACGCCGTCCGCAGGACGGTCAGTTCCAGACGGTGGTCGACGGGATCGGTGTCGACGTCCGCGTCGCCACCGCGTCGACGATCTGGGGTGAGACCGCGGTGCTGCGTCTGCTCGACAAGAGCCGGTCGATGAAGCAGCTCAGCGAGCTGGGCATGCCCCCGGAGAGCTACCACCGGTACATGAACGTCTTGCACAAGCCGTACGGGATGATCCTGTGCAGCGGCCCCACCGGCTCCGGCAAGACCACGACGCTCTATGCGTCGCTGGCGGAAATCTCTCGCACCGAACTGAACATCATGACCATCGAGGACCCCGTCGAGTACGTGTTCCCGACGATCAACCAGATGCAGATCCTCCCGCAGGCTCACATCACCTTCGTCACCGGCTTGAAGTCGATCCTGCGTCAGGACCCTGATGTGATCCTCGTCGGCGAGATCCGCGATGAGGAGACGGCTCGCATCGCCACCCAGTCGGCCCTGACCGGGCACCTGGTGATGAGCAGCATCCACGCCACCGACTCGTGCGCTGCCCTCTTCCGACTGATCGACATGGGCACAGAACGGTTCCTGGTCGGATCCGCGCTCGTCGGTGTGGTCGGCCAGCGGCTGGTTCGGCGCGTGTGCCCTTCGTGCACGGAGAAGTACGAGCCGGCCAAGGCCGAGCTCGATTGGTACGAACGGTTCGGCGGCGACGTCGTCGGCACCGAGTTCGTGCGCGGCGCCGGCTGCCACTTCTGCTCGCACACCGGGTTCCGCGAGCGCGTCGGCGTGTACGAGGTGCTCGAGATCACCGACGAGATCTCCCACCTCGTCGTCAGTGGGGGCACCCCCATCGACGTGCGCCAGGCCGCCCTCCGCGACGGGATGTCGACCATGGGACGCGAGGGCATGCTCCTCGTCGGTTCGGGTGTCACGACCGTCAGCGAGGTGATCCGGAACGTGCACGTGCAATGATCCGCCCGGCAAGGAGCCGCCGGACGTCGTAGGCTTGTCCCGTGCTGCAACCTGCCGAGATCGACCGACTGCTCGCCGTCATGGCCCACCCCGACGACGTGGACTTCGGCTCGGCGGGAACGATGGCCTGGCTCGTCGATCACGGCGTTCACGTCACGTACTGCATCGTCACCGACGGCGACGCCGGCGGCAGTGATCGATCGATGCCACGCCACGAGATGGCGGCGATCCGTCGTCGTGAACAGACCGCCGCGGCCCGCACGGTCGGCGTGAAGGACCTCGTGTTCCTCGGCTACCCCGACGGGCGGCTGGAGAGCACGCTGGAGCTGCGCCGCGACATCAGCAAGGTGATCCGCGAGGTTCGTCCGCAGGTGGTCGTGTGCCAGTCGCCGGACCGCAACATGGATCGCATCTTCGCCAGCCACCCCGACCATCTGGCGGCCGGGGAGGCGGCGATGTGCGCCGTGTACCCGGACGCGCGCAACCCCTTCGCCCACACGGAACTGCTCGATGCCGGTCTCGAGCCGTGGTCGGCGCCGGAGATCTGGGTGTCGGGTCATCCCGACCCATCCGACGCCGTGGACGTCACCGACTACGTTGACCGCAAGGTCGAGGCGCTGCTCTGCCACGCCAGCCAGCACCCCGATCCGGAGGGCATGCAGGCCCGAGTGGGCGAGTGGATGCGCCGCACCGCGGTCGAGCTCGGCATGCCCGAGGGCCGGATGGCCGAGGCGTTCCGCGTGGTCAGCGTCCCGTAGGCACTCGGTTGCTCGTTGCTACCGACGGGTAGCTACGCTCTCGTCGATCCACCCGGACGAAGAGGGGAACCCCATGACCGAAGCCGTGATCGTCGCGACCGCCCGTAGCCCGATCGGCCGCGCCAACAAGGGGTCGCTGACCACACTGCGGCCCGACGACATGAGCGCCCAGATCGTGAAGGCCCTGATGGCCAAGGTGCCGCAGGTGAGCGCCGCCGACGTCGACGACCTGATGATGGGCATCGGTCAGCCGGCGGGCGAAGGCGGATTCAACATCGCACGCGTCACCGCGATCCTTGCCGGGCTGGACGACGTCCCAGGTGTCACCGTCAACCGCTACTGCTCGTCGAGCCTGCAGACGATCCGCATGGCGTTCCACGCGATCAAGGCCGGCGAAGGCGACTGCTTCATCGCCGCCGGGGTCGAGGCGGTCAGCCGCTACGCGTTCGGCGCGAGCGACACCGCGCCGAACCCGATCTTCAAGACCTCGGGCGAGCGTACCAAGGCCCGCGCCGAGGGCGGCCAGGGCACGTGGACCGCTCCCGAAGGGCTGCCCGACATCTACATCGCCATGGGTCAGACAGCCGAGAACGTGGTCGAGGTCGAAGGCATCAGCCGCGAGGAGATGGACCGCTTCGGGGTGCGCAGCCAGAACCTGGCGTGCAATCACGTGGACAACGGCTTCTTCGAACGCGAGATCAGCCCGCTCGTGCTGCCCGACGGCACCGTCGTCAGCAAGGACGACGGTCCCCGGCCGGGCACGAACTACGAGGCCGTCAGTCAGCTCAAGCCCGTGTTCCGTGCCGACGGCACGGTGACGGCCGGCAACGCCTGCCCGTTGAACGACGGCGCCGCGGCGGTGATGGTGATGAGCGACACGAAGGCCAAGCAGCTCGGCCTCACCCCGTTGGCCCGCATCGTCGCCAGCGGTGTGTCGGGTCTCAACCCGGAGATCATGGGTCTCGGTCCGATCGAGGCGTGCCGCCAGGCGCTCGGCCGGGCGGGCATGACGATGGACCAGATCGATCTGGTGGAGATCAACGAAGCGTTCGCGGTGCAGGTGATCGGTTCGGCCAAGCACCTGGGGATCGACATCGACCGCCAGCTGAACGTGCACGGCGGGGCGATCGCGCTCGGCCACCCCTTCGGCATGACCGGGGCGCGCATCATGACCACGTTGATCAACGGCCTGCAGTTCGAGAACAAGACCTACGGTCTGGAGAGCATGTGCGTCGGCGGTGGCCAGGGGATGGCCATGGTCGTCGAGCGGCTCAGCTGACCGCGGCCTGG